>CANIRI010000084.1 GCA_947469815.1 Comamonadaceae bacterium
GTTTCTTCGATAAAGCCCATGCCGCCGTGCACCTGCACAGCAAGAGAGGTGACCTCCAGGCTCATCTCGGTGCTGAAGCCTTTGACCAGCGGAACCATGAATTCATAAAAGCTGTTGTTCGCCTTGCGGGTCTCTGCGTCGGGATGGTGGTGGGCCACATCAAAGGCACTGGCTGCGGCGCTGGCCATAGCCCGGCAGCCTTCGGTGTAGGCGCGCATGGTCATCAGCATGCGGCGCACATCGGGGTGGTGGATGATGGGCGCGCTGGTGTTCATGGAGCCGTCCACCGGGCGGCTTTGCACCCGCTCACGGGCAAACGTTACCGCTTTTTGATACGCCCGGTCGGCCACCGCAATACCTTGAATACCCACCGCAAAGCGGGCGGCGTTCATCATGATGAACATGTACTCCAAGCCCCGGTTTTCCTCGCCCACCAGATAGCCCACCGCACCGGCACCCGCCTTGTCCGCCACACTGCCCGCCAAACCATCGCCGTATTGCAGCACCGCAGTCGGGCTGGCTTTAATGCCCAGCTTGTGTTCGATGCTGACGCACTGCACATCGTTGCGCGCGCCCAGGCTGCCGTTGGCATTCACCAGCACCTTGGGCACCACAAACAGGCTGATGCCCTTGATGCCTTCGGGCGCACCCTGCGCCCGCGCCAGCACAAGATGGACGATGTTCTCGGCCATGTCGTGCTCGCCCCAGGTGATGTAAATCTTGGTACCGAAAACCTTGTAGCTGCCATCGGACTGCGGTTCGGCGCGGGTGCGCACAAGCGATAGGTCGCTGCCGGCCTGCGGCTCGGTCAGGTTCATGGTTCCGGTCCAGGTACCGGCGACCAGTTTTTCAAGGTAGGTGGCTTTGAGTTCGTCAGAACCGGCAGTGAGCAGGGCTTCAATCGCGCCATCGCTGAGTAATGGGCAGAGCGAAAAGCTCAGGCTTGCCGCGTTCAGCATCTCGTTGCACGCCGCGCCGATGACCCGCGGCAGCCCTTGCCCACCCCATTCGGCCGCATGCTGCAAGCCCTGCCAGCCGCCTTCGACAAACTGCTCAAAAGCCTGCTTGAAACCGGGGGCCGCGGTGACCACACCGTGGCTCCATGTGCTGGGATGGATGTCACCCTGCCAATTCAGCGGGGCCACGACGTCGCGGGCGAATTTGGCGGACTCTGCAAGAACCGCCTGCGCGGTCTCCAGCGTGGCGTCTTCAAAACCGGGAAGTTGGGCGATCTGGTCGATACGGGCGATGTGTTCCAAGTCGAACAACATGTCCTTCACGGGAGCGGAATAACTCATAAGTCTCCTGCGCTAAAAAATATCGAGGCGGCAGCGGCCACCCGCCCGGCGCAGCTTACAGCGCTTGGACCATCTCGGGCACTGCGGTGAACAGGTCGGCTTCCAAGCCGTAATCGGCCACGCTGAAGATGGGGGCTTCTATGTCTTTGTTGATGGCAACAATGACTTTGCTGTCTTTCATGCCGGCCAAATGCTGGATAGCGCCGCTGATGCCGCAAGCGATATAGAGTTGGGGCGCGACGATCTTGCCGGTCTGTCCAACCTGCCAGTCGTTGGGCGCGTACCCGGCGTCGACCGCAGCGCGGCTGGCACCCATGGCCGCACCCAGCTTGTCGGCTAAGGGCGTCATGATTTCCATGAATTTTTCGTTGCTGCCCAGGGCGCGCCCGCCCGACACAATGATCTTGGCAGCGGTCAATTCGGGGCGGTCGTTGCGGGCGATTTCAGAACCCAGAAAATGCACTTCGGCGCTGGCGGCCTGCGCGGGCACGGTGTCCACGGTGGCGCTGCCGCCCGACGCTGCAGCCGGGTCAAAGGCCGTGGTGCGCACAGTCAGCACTTTGGTGGCGTCCAGGCTTTGCACGGTGGCAATCGCGTTGCCCGCATAAATCGGGCGCTCAAAGGTGTCTGCGGCCAACACTTTGGTGATGTCGGAGACCTGGGCCACATCGAGCTTGGCGGCAACCCGCGGCGCGATATTTTTGCCATAGGCCGTGGCGGGGAAAAGAATGTGGCTGTAGCCTGCGGCCAGCGCCAGCACCTGCGCGGCCACGTTCTCGGCCAGGCCGTGGCCCAGGCTGTCGTGGTCCACATGGATGACCTTGCCCACACCAGCAATCTGCGCACCCGCAGACGCAGCGGCAGCGGCGTCGTGGCCGGCTACCAGCAGGTGCACATCGCCACCGCATGCCAGGGCCGCGCTGATGGTGTTGAGGGTCGAGGGCTTGATGCTGCTGTTGTCGTGTTCAGCGATGACGAGGGAGCTCATGGGTGTCCTTGCAGGCGAATTAAATGACTTTGGCTTCGTTTTTCAGCTTGTCGATCAAGGCGGCCACATTGGCCACTTTGATACCGGCTGCACGGGCGGGTGGCTCTACTACTTTGATCGTCTTGATGCGGGGCGTCGTGTCCACGCCCAAATCGGCCGGGCTCATGGTGTCGAGCTGCTTTTTCTTGGCCTTCATGATGTTGGGCAGGGTGACGTAGCGCGGCTCATTCAAGCGCAGGTCGGTGGTGATGATGGCGGGCAAGCTCAGGTGCAAGGTCTCGGACCCACCGTCGACTTCGCGGATGACCTTCACTTTGCCGTCCGCCACTTCAACCTTGCTGGCAAACGTGGCTTGCGGGCGATCGGTCAGGGCGGCGAGCATCTGGCCGGTCTGGTTGCAGTCGTCATCAATCGCCTGCTTGCCCAGAATCACCAGGCCGACTTGCTCTTTGTCCATCAAGGCTTTGATGATTTTGGCCACTGCCAGCGGCTGCAGTTCGTCATCGGTTTGCACCAGCACGGCGCGGTCTGCTCCAATGGCCATGGCGGTGCGCAGGGTCTCAGAGCAGGCGGCCGGGCCGCAGGACACGGCGATGACTTCGGTGGCCACGCCCTTTTCTTTCAGGCGCATCGCCTCTTCGATAGCGATTTCGTCAAACGGGTTCATGCTCATCTTGACGTTGGCAATGTCCACGCCGCTGCCGTCGCTTTTGACGCGCACTTTGACGTTGTAGTCCACCACGCGCTTGACCGGAACCAAAATCTTCATGAAAACTCCAATAACTGTGGGTAATCTGCAGCCCGAAAGTGGAGATTTTCAGGGGCAACGTCAACCACGCATTCTATGCGGGCGACCATTGTTTGCCCGCTGGCGAACCGCCCTAGCGTGGCACCAGGGAGACCGAGGCGGGTGTGGCCAGGGCGATGCCCTGCGCGCGCAGGCCCTGCAAAGCGGCCAGCAGGATGTCGGATTTGAGGTTGCCCTGGCCCTGCTCCAGGTCCTCAATCCAATAATTCAAAGTGAATTCCATGCCCCCCTGGCCCAGGCTGGACAAAAGCACCACCGGGGCGGGATCGATTAGCACACGCGGCTGGGCCGTCAGCGCTTGCAGCAACACGTCCATCACCAACTCGGGGGCGGCCGCGTGCTCCACCACAATCGTGCAGGTTTGCACAACGCGCCGGTCTGCCAGGGACCAG
Source organism: Comamonadaceae bacterium (assembly GCA_947469815.1). Taxonomy (GTDB): domain Bacteria; phylum Pseudomonadota; class Gammaproteobacteria; order Burkholderiales; family Burkholderiaceae_C; genus Allorhodoferax. Next base: position 3,487 of record CANIRI010000084.1, read on the forward strand.
TTCTCCACCCGCTGGCTCAACAACAACTCGTTAGGCACCAAAGACTCCTGTCCGCCCTGCGAACGGATCACGGTGAAGCGGGCGTTGATTTCGCGCACCTCGCCCTCAAAGCTGTCCACACGCACATGGTCCCCGATGCGGATGCTGCGCTCGGTCAGGATCACAAAACCGCTGATGTAATTGGCCGCCAGCTTTTGCAAGCCCAGTCCGATACCCACACCAATCGCACCACCGAGAACCGACAAGGCGGTCAGGTCGATGCCGATGGCCGACAAGGCCAGCATCAGGCCCACAAACACCAGCAAAGCGCGGGTGGCATTGCTAGCCGCTTTGCGCAAGGACAACTCGCTACCGGTGGCCGAGCGCAGCAAGCGCGCCTCGATGCCGGAGGACAACCACAAGGTCAACACCATCACCGCGACGGCGGTCAACACGCCCTCGATCACGGTGCGCAGCGTCAGCGTGGAACGACCCACCTTCCAACCGATGGTGTCAAGCTCGTTCATCAGTGCCGGCAAAAGCCCGCTGATCCACAGCGCAAAAGCCAGCCACACAACCCAAGAAACCGTGTGCTCCAGCGCCCGCGCCCAGCTGGAGCGCGTGAAAGCAATTTGCAGAACTTTGACGGTGAGGCGAATCAGCGCCAGCGCCATGAAAATCGGCAGAACCAGCTGGAACAAGGCCAGCGGAATCGCCTTCGCCAGACCCAGCCGCGCCAGCTCCGCGAGGCACAGGACCAGCACCGGAAACAAAGCGCCATCAATATCGTGCGCGCCAAACAGCACCGATCGGCTGGCGTCGAAATCGGTGCTGGTGAAACGCTGTCGCATCGCCCGCACCAGCCAGCCGCTGAGCACCCAACAGGCAAGCAGCGCAGCCACTTCCCAGGCCACCGATATTTGCAAAAAAACGTTGAGCCAACTACCCAGGTCATCCAAGGGCAGCGGCGAGGGCGCATCAAACCAGTTCTTCATAGCGCGCCTATCCTATTGCATACACTGGCACCATGCTGCTAGCCACTTTTGTCTTACGTCACCACCTGCGCCCCCTGCGCCATATCGCCCGCCTTCTCACCGCTGTACTGGCATTGGCCTTGGCACCCGGACTGGGCGCGCAGCCTCCTAAAAAACAGAACCATGCGCCCAAAAAAGCGGTGCAGGTTTCGCCCAAGAAGAAGCCCGCCGCCAAGGTCGCCCCAAAGCGCCCGAAGAAAAAACAGGTGGCGCAGGTGGTCACCTATGCCCACAACCCGGTGGCTCTGCAAGCCGCCAAGTCGATAGCCCAGGCACGGCAGCTGGATCCGGCCTGGGTCAGCCAGAGCATCGCGCAGGCCCGCTTCCTGCCCGGTGTGGTGCGCGCCGTGACGCCGCCCGCGCAGCCCGGCAGCCGCGACTGGGCCGCGTACCGGGCGCGGGTGATGACGCCACAACGCATCGAAGCCGGTGCCGCCTTCATGCGCACGCATGCGGCAACGCTGGCACGCGCCGAAGCGCAGTACGGCGTGCCGCCCTCCATCGTGGCCGGAATCTTGGGCGTGGAAACGATTTACGGACGCAATATGGGCCAGTACCGGGTGCTGGACGCGCTGGCCACGCTGGCCTTTGACTTCCCCGATAGCCACCCGAAAAAAGCCCAGCGCCAGGCCTATTTTCTGACCGAGTTGGAGGCATTTTTTGCCTTTTGCCATAGCAATGGCTATGACCCGTTGACGCTTCGCGGCAGCTATGCCGGTGCCATGGGTATGGGGCAGTTCATGCCCTCAAGCTGGCTGCAATACGCAGTGGACTTTGATGGCTCGGGCCACATCGATTTGTTCCACTCAACGGCCGATGCCATCGGCTCCATTGCGCACTATTTTTCTGTCTTTCAGTGGAAGCGCGGCATGCCTACGCATTACGCGCTTGCCGCTGACGCCCTGCCCGCCGATCTGGCCGCGCTGCTGGAGCCCGACATCCTGCCCAGCTTCACGCCGCAGCAACTCGAAGACCGCGGTGTGGTGCTGAGCGCTGCTGCGCGCAACCATGCGGGGCTGCTCGCGCTGGTGGCACTGCCCATGGGGGAATCGGCCGCGCCGCACTATGTGCTGGGCACCGACAATTTTTACGCGATCACCCGCTACAACTGGAGCAGCCAGTACGCCATGGCGGTCATCGACTTGGCCCAGGCCATCGAAGCCGCCGCGCAAACCCAGCCCTGAGTCGGTGACAGCTTCAGGGCGGCTGGTGCTGCCAATAACGCGCCCGCATTTGGCGCTCACACGCCAACGCATCGGGCTGCATGCTGCGCCAATGCATCGCGCCGCAATGCGGACTGTCCACCAACGCAATACCGCGCGCCCGGTAGCGCTCCACCACCGGCGCGGCTGGATGGCCATAGCGGTTGCGGTAGCCGCTTTGCACCAGTGCCCAGCGGGGTGACACGGCGGCTATGAACGCCTCGCTGCTGGAGGTCTTGCTGCCATGGTGCGGCACCAGCAACACATCGGCGCGCAGGGCTTCGGGTTGTCGCAGCAAAGCCTCCTCCTGCGCGCGCTCAATATCGCCCGCCAGCAGCACGCTGCTGCGCCCGTTGGAAATACGCAGCACACAAGACAGGGCATTCGGTTTGACCGGGCGCTCGCCCACCGCCGGGTAATCCGCGACCCGTGGGTGCAAAAACGTGAAATGCACGCCATCCCATTCCCAGCTCTGCCCGGCTTCGCAGCGGGTCAGCGGTGCCAGCCGGGACAGGGGCTCAGAAGCATCCATCGAGGTCAGCACCTGCGCGGGACGCAGCACGCGCAGCACCGTTGCCGCGCCGCCGGTGTGGTCGCTATCGCGGTGGCTGAGCACCAGACGGCCCAAGCGCACACCCAGGGCCTGCAACAAAGGCACCAGCACCCGGTTACCCGCATCGCTGTCCAAACCGTAGCGCGGCCCGCTGTCGTAGAGCAAGGCGTGGTGGGCGGTCTGTACCAGCACCGCATTGCCCTGCCCGATGTCAGCCGCCAGCACCGTGAATTCGCCGGGCGGCGCACGCGGCGGCTGCCACAACAACATGCAAGCAACCAGCGGCAAGCCAGCGCAGCGCAAAGCCGGACGCCAAGGCAGCACCAGCGCTACAGCACCGACCAAGCCCGTCAACAGCAGCCACCACGGGGCAAGAGGCATCGAGACCGAGGAACTGGGCCAGGCCGCCAGGCCGCGGGCACCGGCCAAAAAGAGCTCTGCGGCCAGGGCTGCGGCATCCCACAGCGGTGGCAGGAGCACACCGGCGATGGCCAGCGGCGTGAGCACCAAGGTGACCCAGGGAACCGCAAACAGGTTCGCCACCAAGCCGACCAGTGACACCTGACCAAAAATGAACAAGGTCAGCGGTGCCAGCGCCAGCGTCACCACCCACTGCTCACGCGCCAGCGCACGCAGTTGGCGCAGCATCCGCCGCCAATGCGAACCGTCGCCGCTGCGCACCGGATCGCGTGCGCCATCGCTGGCAAACAAAACCGCCACCGCCCAAAAACTCAACCAAAAGCCCGCTTGCAACAAGCCCCAGGGGTTCAGGGCCACCACCAGCGCAGCGGCCACGGACCACACCAAAGGCCAAGGCCAACGCAAGCCCAACCAACGCACCACACCGAACAAAACCAGCATGGCGCAGGTGCGCTGCGCGGGAATCCCCCAGCCGGAAAACGCCGCGTAGGCGCACGCCAGCGCAATACCCCCTAGCAGGGCGGCTCTGGGCGCAGGAAACCACAGACACAGGCGCTGCGAGCACCGCCACAGCCAGCCCACCAAGGCCACGGCTGCCCAGGCAAACATGGTGATGTGCAGCCCAGAAATACTGACCAAATGCGCCAGGCCGGTGGCCCGAGAAGCCTCCCAGTCGCCACGCTCTATGGCAGCTTGGTCGCCCACCACCAGCGCTGCCAGCAAACCGGCTACATCCGGCCCACGCCCAAGGTCTGCCGCACCATCTGCCTCCGAACCCAAACGCGCATCGATGCGCTCTCGGACATGCTGGCGCAGGCGGGCCACGGGATAAGGCGCGCTGTCGCCCAGCAGGCGGGGCGGCGGATCGCGCGCAGTGCTGCGCACATAGGCCGTGGCCTGCACGCCCTGACCCCACAGCCATAGCTCGTAATCAAAACCATGGGGGTTGCGGCTGCCGTGCGGCGCTTTGGCGCGCAAGGTGAAGGCCCAGCGCTGACCGGCACGCAGATCGGCGGGCTGCGTCTGCAATTCCCAGCTACCTTGTGCGGTGGGTGCCGGACCGCTGTACCAGGCCACGTCCATCAGCGGTGGCAGTTCAATTGGCTGCCCGTCCAGGGTGGCGCTGTCCAGCGCAAAGCGAAAGCGCACACCGGCAGGCGTGCGCCGGGGCAAATCGCTGACCACGCCAACCACCTGCAGATCGCGCCCTTCCAGCGCGGGCGCCAAGGCGCTGCGGGCAAAGTGGCCAGCCCGCAATCCGGTACTGGCCCAACCCAGCGCGCCCATTGCCAAGGCCAGGCAGAGCACGCGCGCCCAGGTACGCAAGCGCGGCGCGATCCACAGACCAGGCAGCGCCAGCAGCGCGACCAGGGCGTAAATGGCTGGATCGGCCAACACCGCCTGCTGCAATTGCAGCGCCACGCCCGCGATCCAGCTGCCGCAAGCCACCAGCGCGTGACGCAGCATCGCATGCAGTGTTCTGCGCAATCCTCCCATGGCGGCATGATAGAAGCCTGCGCGCGCATGGGCCCACAATCGGGCCTGCAGTTGCGCCAACCCTGCAACCCTTCACCAACCCACTGCGTCCACGCCATGAATATCTACGACACACTCACCAGCCTGAACATCACCCTGCCCCCGGTTGCCACGCCGGCTGCGGCTTATGTGCCCTTCGTACAAACCGGCAACCTGGTTTTCATCAGCGGCCATATCGCCAAGAAAGACGGCAAGCCCTGGGTCGGACAACTCGGCCGGGATCTCGACACCGCCACCGGCAAGCTGGCGGCGCGCTCGGTCTGCGTTGAA
>CANIRI010000085.1 GCA_947469815.1 Comamonadaceae bacterium
CAGGCTTTACCGGCCGTTTGCACGAGGTCTGCGCATACCCAATAGGGGCGGGGCGGAACGTAGAATCGCTCCTTGCTCATTCGCCGAAATCAACAACAATAGTTATGACCCAGTTTGCCAAAGAAACCCTGCCCATCAGCCTAGAAGAGGAAATGCGGCGCAGCTACCTGGACTATGCGATGAGCGTGATTGTGGGCCGGGCCTTGCCCGATGCCCGCGACGGCCTCAAGCCCGTGCACCGGCGTGTGCTTTTTGCGATGCACGAGCTGAACAATGATTGGAACCGGCCCTACAAGAAGTCCGCGCGTATCGTGGGGGACGTCATCGGCAAGTACCACCCCCACGGCGACCAGTCGGTCTACGACACGATTGTGCGCATGGCGCAGGATTTTTCGATGCGCCACATGCTGGTCGACGGCCAGGGCAACTTTGGTTCGGTCGATGGCGACAACGCCGCGGCCATGCGCTACACCGAGATCCGGCTGGCAAAAATTGCCCATGAAATCCTCGCGGATTTGGACAAAGAGACCGTGGACTTCGGGCCCAACTACGACGGTTCGGAAAAAGAGCCGCTGGTTATGCCCACCCGCCTGCCCAATTTGCTGGTCAATGGCTCTGGCGGGATTGCAGTGGGAATGGCCACCAACATCCCGCCGCACAACCTGAACGAAGTGGTCGACGCGTGCCTGCATTTGCTGCGCAACCCGCAGGCTTCGATTGACGAATTGATGGAGATCATTCCGGCCCCGGACTTTCCGACCGCCGGTATTATTTACGGCATCAACGGCGTCAAAGACGGTTATCGCACCGGGCGCGGCCGCGTGGTGATGCGGGCCAAGTGCCACTTCGAGGACATCGACAAAGGCGCGCGCCAGGCCATCATCGTCGACGAGCTGCCCTACCAGGTGAACAAGAAAACCCTGCAAGAGCGCATGGCCGAGCTGGTGCACGAAAAGAAGATCGAAGGCATCAGCCACATCCAGGACGAGTCCGACAAATCCGGCATGCGGCTGGTGATCGAACTCAAGCGCGGCGAAGTGCCGGAAGTGGTGCTCAACAACCTGTACAAGCAAACGCAATTGCAAGACAGCTTTGGCGTGAACATGGTCGCGCTGGTCAACGGCCAGCCCAAGTTGTGCAACCTCAAAGACCTGCTGGAAGTGTTCCTGCAGCACCGCCGCGAGGTGGTGACACGGCGCACCGTGTTCAATCTGCGCAAGGCACGCGAGCGCGGCCATGTGCTGGAAGGCCTGGCAATTGCGCTGGCCAATATTGACGAGTTCATCGCGATCATCCGCAATGCGCCGACGCCGCCCGTGGCCAAGGCCGAGCTGATGCAACGCGCCTGGGACAGCCAGTTGGTGCGCGAGATGCTGACCCGCAGCCGCGCCGATGGCGGCATCGTAAATGCCGACGACTACCGCCCGGACGGGCTGGAGCGCAACTACGGCATGGGTGCCGACGGCCTGTACCGCTTGTCCGACACACAAGCGCAAGAAATTTTGCAAATGCGCCTGCAGCGCCTGACCGGACTGGAGCAGGACAAAATCGTTGCGGAATACAAAGAGGTGATGGCCGAGATCGACGACCTGCTCGACATCCTGGCCCGCCCCGAGCGTGTCTCCACCATCATCGGCGAAGAGCTCAGCACCATCAAGCAGGAATTCGGCAACACCAAACTCGGCGCACGACGCAGCCTGGTGGAACACAGCTCGTTTGATCTCAGCACCGAAGACCTGATCACACCCACCGACATGGTGGTCACGCTTTCCCACAGCGGCTACATCAAGAGCCAGCCCCTGGGTGAATACCGCGCGCAAAAACGCGGCGGACGCGGCAAGCAGGCCACGGCGACCAAAGAAGACGACTGGGTGGACCAGCTCTTTATCGCCAACACGCACGACTACATCCTGTGCTTCTCCAACCGGGGCCGCTTGTACTGGCTCAAGGTTTGGGAAGTACCCCAGGGTTCGCGCGGATCACGCGGGCGGCCTATCGTCAATATGTTCCCGCTAATCGACGGAGAGAAAATTACCGTCGTGCTGCCGCTGACAGGCGAGAAGCGCAGCTTCCCCGCTGACCAGTACATCTTCATGTCCACGCGCATGGGCACGGTCAAGAAAACCAGCCTGGACGAATTTTCCAACCCGCGCAAGGCCGGCATCATTGCGGTCGACCTGGACGAGGGCGACTTTTTGATTGGCGCCGCACTCACCGACGGCACCCACGACGTGATGCTGTTCTCCGACGGTGGCAAGGCAGTGCGATTTGACGAAAACGATGTGCGTCCCATGGGCCGCAACGCCCGTGGCGTGCGCGGGATGATGCTCGAAGAAGGCCAAAGCGTGATCGCCATGCTGGTGGCTGAAGACGAGCTGCAAAGCGTGCTGACTGCTACGGAAAACGGCTACGGCAAACGCACCAACATCACCGAATACACCCGCCACGGCCGTGGCACCAAGGGCATGATTGCGATCCAACAATCCGGCCGCAACGGCAAAGTGGTGGCGGCCACGCTGGTACACCCCGATGACGAGATCATGCTCATCACCGACAAAGGCATTCTGGTGCGCACCCGCGTGGCGGAGATCCGTGAACTCGGACGCGCCACCCAAGGCGTCACACTCATCAGCCTGGACCCCGGATCGCAACTCAGTGGCCTGCAACGCATTGTCGAAAACGACGCGCAAGCGGCGGCCGATGCCCAGGACGAAGGCGATGAGGCCGCAGGCGAGGGCCAGGGCGACGCTGGAAGCAGCGCCGACTGACACCTCGGCCGCATGGCTGTGCGCCCCTTCAATTTTTCCGCAGGCCCGGCGGCCATGCCCGCCGAGGTGCTGACCCAGGCGGCCGACGAAATGCTGGACTGGCCCGATGCCAGCGGGCGGCGCTGCGGCATGGGCGTGATGGAGATGAGCCACCGCGGACGCGAATTCGGCGAAATCCTGGCGCGCGCCCAAGCCGACTTTCGCAGTCTGATGGCGGTGCCGGAGCACTTTCACATCCTGTTCATGCAAGGCGGCGGTGCGGCTCAAAACGCGATCGTGCCGCTCAATTTGTGCGGTCCATCGGCGCAAGGCCAGGCCAAGGCCGACTTTGTGGTCACCGGCGGCTGGAGTGCCAAAACGCTGCTGGAAGCCGGCAAATACTGCCAGGCCCATGAGGCGGCGCGCAGCCCCGCATTCCGCGACATTCCCGACCCGGCAAGCTGGCAACTCAGCGAGGTCGCGGCCTATGTGCACCTGTGCAGCAACGAAACCATCCACGGCGTAGAGTTCCACGCCCTGCCCGACTTGGCGTCCATGGGTTGCAACGCCCCGTTGGTGATCGACTGCTCGAGCCACATCGCTTCGCGCCCCCTGGATTGGACGCGTGTGGGCCTGGCCTATGCAGGTGCCCAGAAGAACCTGGGGCCGGCGGGACTGGCGGTGGTGGTGGTGCGCGAGGACCTGCTGGAGCGCGCCCTGCCCGCCTGCCCCAGCGTGTTCCATTACCGGGAGCTGGCGCGCAACCAGTCCATGGTGAACACGCCGCCGACCTTTGGTATTTACATGGCCGGGCTGGTTTTCCAATGGCTGCTGCGCCAAGGCGGCATAGTGGCCGTGGAGCAGCGCAACATCGCCAAGGCGCAGGCCCTGTACGCCGCAATCGACGGCTCCGCGCTGTTTTACAACCCGGTGGAGCCAGCCTGCCGCTCCCGGATGAACGTGCCGTTTTTCCTACGCGCGCCCGAGCGTACCGACGCTTTGTTGGCCAGCGCCGCAGACGCCGGGCTGTTGCAACTCAAGGGCCACAAGTCGCTGGGCGGCCTGCGCGCCAGCCTGTACAACGCCATGCCGATGGAAGGCGTGCAGACGCTGATAAGCTTGATGCGCGAGTTCGAGCGCACCCAGGTCTGAACCCGCGCCGTACCTGACGCCACTTTTCACAGCCCCACGCCGCCATGACCAAGACGCTCGCCGAGCTCCGAATCCAGATCGATGCGCTGGATCAATCGCTGTTGCAGCTGCTCAACGAGCGGGCCGCGCTGGCGCATGAAGTCGGCGTCATCAAGCACGCTGAAAGCTCGCCGGTATTTCGCCCCGAGCGCGAGGCGCAGGTCATCCAGAATCTGCAGCAGTCCAACGCCGGCTTGCTCAAACCCGCCGGCGTGGCCTTCATCTGGCGCGAAATCATGTCCGCCTGCCGGGCCTTGGAGGCACCGCAACGCGTAGCCTACCTGGGGCCGCACGGCACCTTCAGCGAAGAAGCGGCGCTGCGTTTTTTTGGCTCCAGCATCGCCCACCTGCCGTGCAGCAATTTCGACGAAGTCTTCCACGCCGCCAGCGCAGGGGGTGCGGAATTTGGTGTCGTGCCGGTGGAGAACAGCACCGAAGGTGTGGTCACCCGCAGCCTCGATCTGCTCTTGCATTCACCGCTGCACATCGTCGGCGAGATCAGCCTGATGGTGCGCCACCACCTGCTGCGCAGCAGCCCGTCTACTGATGGCGTGGAGGTCGTGCTGGCCCATCCGCAGGCGCTGGCCCAGTGCCAGCAGTGGCTCAACACCCACCTGCCCCATGCGGAGCGCCGCGCCGTATCCAGCAACGCCGAAGGCGCACGGCTGGCTGCCACCAACCCGGCCTGGGCGGCACTGGCCAGTGAGCGCGCAGCGTCCGAATTCGGTTTGCATATCGCCGCACAGGCGGTGCAGGACGAAGCCTTCAACCGCACCCGCTTTGTCGTCGTGTGCCTGCCCAGCGTGCTGCCACCACCCGAGGCCAGCGGCAAAGATTGCGTGAGCCTGGTGGTGTCCGTGCCCAACCGGCCCGGCGCGGTACACGACCTGCTGGTGCCGCTGAAACAACACGGGGTGTCCATGACGCGTTTTGAGTCGCGCCCGGCGCGCTCCGGCCAGTGGGAATATTTCTTCTACATCGACCTGCAAGGCCACCCCAGCCAGCCGCATGTGCAGGCCGCCTTGCAAGACCTGCAAAGCCTGTGCGCTTTTTACCGGGTTCTGGGCACCTACCCTTTGGCGGACTGAGGTGACCACGAGCAAAGAGCCGATGTTTCGGCAACTCGGATTGATCGGCTGCGGGCTGATGGGCGGATCATTCGCGCTGGCCGTGCGCCAAGCCGGCCTGGTGGAACGCGTGGTGGGCTACAGCCCCACAGCGCGCAGCCGCGATGCCGCACTGGCGCTGGGCGCAATCGATACAGCCGTTGATACGCCCGCTGCCGCAGCCCTCGGCAGCGACCTGGTCCTGCTGGCCCTGCCCGTGGCAAGCACCGAAGTAACTTTGCGTGCGATCTGCGATGCGCTCGCACGCGAGACTCTGGTCATGGATGTCGGTTCCACCAAAAGCGATGTGGTGCAGGCCGCCGCTGCCGCCTTGGGCAGCGCACAACTGCCCTGGTTCGTCCCGGCGCACCCGATTGCGGGCAAGGCCCAAGCCGGAGTAGCCCATTCGCAGGCCGATCTCTACCAAAACTGCCTGGTGGTGCTCACCCCCGGCGCGGGAACCAACGCGCAGGCGGTCGCCAAGGCGCACCAGCTGTGGCAAGCCCTGCAAAGCCGTGTGCGCGAGATGACGCCCGCAGCGCACGACGCCGGTTTCGCGGCAGTGAGCCACCTGCCCCATCTGCTCGCTTTTGCGCTCATGAACGCCATCACCGAACAGCCGAATGGCGCGGACCTGCTGTCGCTGGCCGGCCCGGGTTTTCGCGACTTCAGCCGGATTGCTGCAGGCGACCCTGCCCTGTGGCGCGATGTCCTGCTGGCCAACCGCTTGCAAGTGCAAGAGCAAAGCGCCTTGTTCCGCGCGCAACTGGATGCGTTGGAACACTGCCTGGAACACGGCGATGGCGCGCAACTCAGTACCCTGATCAGCCAGGCCAGCACCGCCCGCACCGCCTGGAAAATGGGCGGCTGAATACGCCTACAACCCTTTTTTCTTCTGATGTTTCGAACCGCATTTCTGGATATTCCGCATCTGCTCAGCGCTGCCGGTGATGTCACCCTGCCCGGCTCCAAAAGTATTTCCAACCGCGTGCTGCTGCTCTGCGCCCTGTGTGGGGGCGAGACGACGGTGCACGATCTGCTGGACTCCGATGACACGCGGGTCATGCTGGACGCCTTGCGCAGCCTGGGTTGCGGCTTGCGCCGCGACGGCACGGAATTGCACATCACCGGCCTGGGAGGTCGCCTTCCGCAAGCGCACTTCGACCTGTTCCTGGGTAATGCCGGAACGGCCATGCGGCCTCTGACCGCCGCGCTGGCGGTTCTGGGCGCCGATTGCACGCTGCGCGGCGTACCGCGCATGCACGAACGCCCGATTGGCGACCTGGTCGACGCATTGCGCCAACTCGGCTGCGATGTGGGCTATTTGGGTACGGAAGGCTTTCCACCCCTGCGCATCGGCACCCCGAAGCTGCAACTCGACGCGCCCATCCCGATACGTGGCGACGTATCCAGCCAGTTCCTGACCGCGCTGCTGATGGCCTTGCCGCTGGTGGCGCGACAGACCATCGTGATCGAAGTCGTGGGGGAGCTGATCAGCAAGCCCTATATCGACATCACGCTCAAGCTGCTCGCCCAGTTTGGCGTCGAGGTGCGCAACGAGGGCTGGCAGCGCTTCACGATTGCCGCGGGCAGCGCCTTGCGTTCGCCGGGCACGGTGCATATTGAGGCTGATGCCTCGTCGGCGAGTTATTTCATCGCGCTGGGCGCACTCAGCGCCGATCCGCGCGGCATCCGCATCCACGGCGTGGGAGCGGCGTCCATCCAGGGCGATATCCGCTTTATGGAAGCCGCGCAGGCTATGGGCGCGCAAATCGACAGCCAGGCCAACAGCCTGCACGTGCGCCGTGGGGCCTGGCCGCTGCGCGCCATTGAGCTGGACTGCAACCACATCCCCGACGCCGCCATGACGCTGGCCGTCATGGCGCTGTTCGCCCAGGGCACCACCCGGCTGCGCAACATCGCAAGCTGGCGGGTCAAAGAAACCGACCGCATTGCTGCCATGGCCTGCGAACTGCGCAAGCTTGGGGCGCAGGTCACCGAGGGCCCGGATTTTCTGGAGGTGACGCCCCCCGCGCAGCCCGCAGACTGGCGCGCGGCCAGCATCCACACCTACGACGACCACCGGGTGGCCATGTGCTTTTCCCTGGCCGCCCTCAACCCGGCAGGGCTGCCGGTGCGCATTGAAGACCCGCAATGCGTAGCCAAAACCTTCCCCGACTATTTCGAGGCGCTGTTTACAGTGGCCCAACCCGCTGCCGTACCCGTGATCTGCATCGACGGGCCCACTGCATCGGGCAAAGGGACGTTGGCCAGTGCGCTTGCGGCGCGCCTGGGATACCACTTTTTGGATTCCGGTGCGCTGTACCGCATCAGCGCCTACGCTGCCGTGCAAGCCGGTATTGCGCTGGAGTTGGCAAACCAAGCGCAGATTTCGCAACGCATCGCCGGCCTGGCCATCCGTTTCGATGGCGACACTGTCTGGCTGGACGGCGTGGATGTGAGCCAGGCGATCCGCACCGAAGAGGCGGGTGCCAATGCGTCCAAAGTTGCCGCGCTGCCTCAGGTACGCGCCGCTTTGCTGGATTTACAGCACAGTTTTGCCCGGCTGCCGGGCTTGGTGGCGGACGGGCGCGATATGGGGACGGTGATTTTTCCGCAGGCGCAGCTCAAGGTTTTTTTGACCGCAGACGCCGCGTGCCGGGCTGAGCGCCGCTTTCATCAGCTCGCCGGGCGGGGCGTAGCGGCTATACTTGCCGACCTTCTGGCTGACCTGCAGGCGCGGGATTTGCGGGATTCGTCCCGTAGCACCGCACCGCTTAAAGCAGCCGAAGATGCCCAACTGCTGGACAACGGCACGCTGACGGTGGAGCAATCTATCGATACCGTGTTGGCCTGGTGGCAAAGCAAACAGCCTTTTTAAGCCGCCCGGCTCGATAAGGCAGAACGGTCCCTCCGACTCCCCTCGCGCTGCATGGCGCACGGTCGGTGGGTTCAACAACTTAACCCGCGGCTTGATCCGCAAATCTGAATGTCTGAATCTTTCGCAGCCCTGTTTGAAGAGTCACAAAAAGCCTCTGAAACCCGTATTGGCGAGGTCGTAACCGCCGAAGTCGTTCGCATCGAACACAACTTTGTCGTCGTCAACGCCGGCCTGAAATCTGAAGCCTACGTTCCCCTGTCTGAATTCAAAAGCGACCAGGGTGAGCTCGAAGTCCAAGTCGGCGAGTTTGTCTCGGTGGCCATCGTGGCCATGGAAAACGGCTACGGCGATACCATCGTCAGCCGCGACACCGCCAAGCGCCTCGCTTCGTGGATGAGCCTGGAAAAATCCCTGGAATCGGGCGAATTCGTCACCGGCACCACCAGCGGCAAAGTCAAAGGCGGCCTGACCGTTTTGGTCAATGGCATCCGCGCCTTCTTGCCCGGTTCGCTGGTCGACACCCGCCCCACCAAGGACTTGTCTCCCTACG
>CANIRI010000086.1 GCA_947469815.1 Comamonadaceae bacterium
AGCAAAGCCGACGCACCACCCGACATCAGACAAATCACCAAATCATCTTCTTGCAAGCCCTGGGTCAAAGCCAAAATACGCGCCGCAGCGGCCAGACCGGCGGCATCAGGAACAGGGTGCGAAGCCTCCACAATTTCCACCCGCGCCGCAACACCCGGTGGCCGCTCAGGCGTGTGGCCATAGCGCGTGACCACCAAGCCCGACAAGGGCGCATCCGCAGGCCAGGCGGCCTCCAGCGCGTGCACCATCGCGCCAGCGGCCTTACCAGCCCCCAGCACCAAGGTGCGGCCCTTAGGCGGCGCTGGCAAATGCGCGGCCAGCGTATGGGCCGGCATGGCGCTTTGCACTGCAGCGTTGAACAAGGCCAGCAGGCCATCGCGCGGAGAGGGATATGTGCTCATACCGGCAATATACTGTGCCGCAGCCCGCACGCCGCGCCGACCCACCCGAGAACGGAAGCATGGTTTGGAACACGCCGACACGTACGACCGCGAAGCCTTGACGCCGCCTGACCGGAGTGCCGCACATTGGCGGTGGGCGATCCTTGGAAGCATCGTACTGCTGGCATCCTGTGCCTCGCAAATTCCGGTCGTGAGTCCCAAGCCCGCACCGGAGCCGGTACCCATCCCCGTCGCCAAACCGACAACACCTTGGCCACCTGTGGCGGTATTCGAACCGGAGCCCGTTCCAGTTCCAGTTCCAGTTCCAGTTCCAGTTCCAGTTCCAGTTCCAGTTCCAGTTCCAGTTCCAGTTCCTGTTCCTGTTCCTGTTCCCGTTCCTGTTCCCGTTCCCGTTCCCGTTCCAGTTCCAGTTCCAGTTCCAGTTCCAGCACCTGAGCCTGTGCCTGTGCCTGTGCCTGCGCCCTTACCAATGCCAGAACCCGCCGCAGAACCCTTGCCCAAGCCTGTGGCAATTGCACCACTGCCGCCCGCACCGCCACCCGCGATCCTGCCGGCTCCAAGTCCTGCACCTCTACACGCACCCGCTCTACTGCCTCAGCCAGCACCAGCGCGCGACATAGAGCAACTTGCCGCAGCCACACCACCCAAAGCACCCGCTCCAACACCCAAGCCACTAGCACCGCCCGCATTGCTATCCGCTGCGCGCAATCCGCAGGCTTACCGGCTCGATGGCGCGCGGCACATTTACCGCAAGTTTCCCGACCGGATATTTGCTGGGAGGCTGCCCCGCATGGTGTTAGCCATCGGCGTCATCCATATCGACATTGACGCGCGCGGTGAGGTCGCGGCTATCCATTGGAGCCGCGCGCCCAAGAACTCACCACGCGTGACCCAGGAAATTGAGCAGTTGGTACGCGCCGCGGCACCCTACCCCGCGCCAGTTCACATGGGCGGTGTGAGCTATACCGAGACCTGGCTGTGGGACAAGAGCGGACGCTTCCAACTCGACACGCTGACGCAGGGTCAGGACTAGCGCAGAAGAACGCCGCAGGGCGCGAAGTCAGCCGGCGTTTTGGGCTGCGCGGGCAGCAAATTCCGCGCGCAGGGCACGCAGTTTTTCGCGAGGATCTTCCTTGATGGTGTTTTGATCCAAGGCCATTTCCGCGATAAAGCGGCTGGGTTGCGCGGCGATGAGATCGCGGCCCTTTTTGCGCCGCTTGGTCCAACTGACTGACAGGGTGCGTTGGGCGCGGGTGATGCCCACATACATCAAGCGGCGTTCCTCTTGCAGGCGCTCGGCGGTTGCCAGATTGGCCAGCTCATCGGCGCGGGTGCTGCCACCCGGCTTGTCGGCGCCATCGTCCATTTTGAAGGGCAGCATGCCTTCGGTGACACCTACCAGCATCACATGCGGCCACTCCAGCCCTTTGGCCGCATGCAAGGTGGACAGCGTGACCACGTTTTGGTCTTTTTCCCGCTCGTTGAGCGTGGACAGCAGCGCGATGGTCTGCGCTACCTCCAGCAGGTTTTTCGCAGGTGTCTGCATCACCACAATGTCGTCATCCACCTGGCCACCACAGCGCTGCGCCATCCACTCACAGAATTCCATCACATTGGCCCACTTGGCCGCGGCGATTTGCGGGCTCTCTTCGCCGTCGTACAGATGCTTTTCGTAAGCAATGTCAACCAGCCATTCATGCAAAAAGGCCAATGCCGCCTCGGCGCCTTCGGTGTGGCGGGCGCGGAATTGCAAGTCGTTCACAAAGCGGCCGAATTCGTGCAGGCTACCCACCGCACGTGCGGGCAGCGCAGCCCCCAGGGATGAGGAGAACAAGGCCTCAAACAGGCTCACCTTGTAGCGTGTGGCAAAGCTGCCCAGGCTGCCCAGCGTCTGGTGGCCGATGCCGCGCTTGGGGCTGGTGATCGCGCGCAAAAACGCCGGGTCGTCGTCGTTGTTGGCCCACAAGCGGAACCAGGCGCACAAGTCGCGGATTTCGGCCCGGTCAAAAAAACTCTGGCCGCCAGAGACCTTGTAGGGAATGGCGGCTTTGCGCAAGGCCTTTTCCAAGGGTTTGGAGAGATGGTTGGCACGGTACAAAACCGCAAAGTCGCGCAGCTCTTTGAACTGCGGGCCCGGCTGGGCCAGACCATCGGCGCGCAGGCTCTGGATGCGCGCCACCACGCGCTCGGCCTCGTGGTCCTCGGTGTCCGCGTCGACCACCCGCACCGGCTCGCCCTCACCCAGGTCGCTCCACAAATTTTTCGGATACAGCTTGGGGTTGGGGCCAATCACATTGTTGGCGGCGCGGAGAATGGCCGAGGTGCTGCGGTAGTTTTGCTCGAGCTTGATCACCTTGAGCTGGGGGAAATCCTGAGGCAAGAGACGCAGGTTGTCCAAGGTCGCGCCGCGCCAGCCGTAAATACTTTGGTCATCGTCGCCCACGGCAGTGAAGCGCGCCGCATCCTTGCCGGGCGACAGGCTGCCGTCGGGCTCGCAGCCAACCAGCAACTTGAGCATGGCGTACTGGGTGGCATTAGTGTCCTGGTATTCATCCACCAGCACATGGCCCATCTGCGCCTGCCACTGGGCGCGGACCTCGGGGTGGTCGCGCAGCAGTTTCAGCGGCAAGCTGATCAGGTCATCGAAGTCCACGCTCTGGTAAGCGCTCAGGCGCTCCTCGTAGCGGCCCATCACCACGGCGGCGATGCGCTGGCTGTCGTCGGCCGCCTGCGCCAGGGCCTGCTCGGCGTTGAGACCCGCACTTTTCCACGCGCTGATGGTCCATTGCCAGGCACGCGCCGTGGCCGCATCGGTGCTGCCGCCAGCGTCTTTCAGGATGCTGGTGACGTCGTCGGTATCCAAAATGCTGAACTGTGGCTTGAGCCCCAGCACCGCGCCATTGGCGCGCAGCATGCGTACGCCCAGCGCGTGAAAGGTGCAGATCAGCACCTCACCGGCCACACGCCCGATCAAGGCCTTGGCGCGCTCGCGCATTTCAGCGGCGGCCTTGTTGGTAAAGGTAATGGCCGCCACGCGGTTGGCGGGCATGCCGGTCTGGATGAGTCGCGCCACTTTGTAGGTGATGACACGGGTCTTGCCCGAACCGGCGCCGGCCAGAACCAGCAGCGGCCCGTGCATGTAGTTGACCGCCTCTTGCTGGGCGGTATTCA
Source organism: Comamonadaceae bacterium (assembly GCA_947469815.1). Taxonomy (GTDB): domain Bacteria; phylum Pseudomonadota; class Gammaproteobacteria; order Burkholderiales; family Burkholderiaceae_C; genus Allorhodoferax. The sequence goes on from CANIRI010000086.1 coordinate 3,573, forward strand.
TAGCGGACGCGGTGGACATTAGAAGGCTAGGAGGCGGAAAGCGGGGGGCTGAGCGGGGGGACCGCGCCGCAAAGCGGCGGGAGAGATAAGCGCATCTTATCGCCTGCTACTGCAGCTTTGCCGCCGCCGCAGGCGCGGACGTTCATGGGATCACAATCGGGTGATGTTTGCCATTCTCAGTGTCACCTTTCCGTTTTTCGCCTTGGTTTTCTGTGGATTTTTTGCCACCCGCAAAGGCCTGCTGCCGCTGGAGGCGATACCGGGGCTGAACACCTTTGTGCTGTTTTTCGCCCTGCCCTGCATGCTGTTTCGCTTCGGCTCCAGCACGCCGATTGCCGTCCTGCTGGACCCGGCGCTGGCGCTGGTTTACCTGGCTTGTGCGCTGATCATGGTGGCACTGTTGGTGCTGCTCACACGCAACGCGCAGCGCGGCGGGCGCATCGGCTGGAACGATGCGGCCATGGGCGCGCTGGTGGGCGCCTTTCCCAACACCGGCTTCATGGGCGTTCCCTTGCTGGTGGCGTTTTTGGGAGCGGCATCGGTTGGGCCAGCCATCCTGACCATCGTGATCGACATCGTGCTGACCTCGTCGCTGTGTATTGCCTTGTCCCGTCTGGATCGTGGGGGCGGTAATGCCTGGCAGGCAGCCAAGAGCGCCCTGAGCGGCGTCGCCTCCAACCCCATGCCCTGGTCGATTTTGCTGGGTGCGGTGGCGTCCGCCAGCGGCCTTGTACTGCCCGCACCACTGGCAGCGACCCTGGGCTTGCTGGCCGACAGCGCCTCTCCGGTGGCCTTGTTCACCCTGGGCGCCGTGCTGGCGCGCTCGCACCTGCGCGCTTCGCAGGACGCGTCCCACGCCGTGCCCTGGCAGGACTTCGTCCCCATCGCTTTGGCCAAGCTGCTGCTGCACCCCTTGTTGTTGCTGGGCCTGGCCTATGGGGGGCGGGCACTGGGTCTGCCTCTTGAACCGACGGCGATCACCGTGGTGGTGCTGGTGGCAGCACTTCCCAGCGCGGGGAATGTGACGCTGCTGGCCGAGCGCCTGGGGGCCAACAACGGCCGCATTGCGGGCATCATTCTGGTGTCCACCGTGGGTGCATTTTTCACGTTCAGCGCAGCGGTTGCGCTGTTGCTGGGCCGCTAAGGCCCATTCCTGCGCGCCGCTTAAACCAGCACCGGATCCACATCAATCGCCCAACGTATCAGCCCTTTGCAGGCCGGTAATTTGCGGCTGCTGTGCAAGATGGGTTGCCAGGCCGCCAGGAACTTTTGCAGCGCGCCACGGTTGGCACTCTCGACTAGCATTTGCGCGCGCTCCACATTGGCCACCCGCTGCATACCCATCGGCACGGCGGAATACAAAAACACGGCCTGCAGAATTTCCGTCCAGCCGTCCCAGGCCGCCATCTCGCTGCGCGCGGCCGCGCTGGCCGCGACCAAAAACGCCTGCGCCGCTTCTTGCGTGCGCGCCTCGGCACGCACCAGCGCCTGGAAACTGAAGGGGGGCATGCCCGCTTGCTGGCGCTCCTGCAACTGACTCTCAGCAAAGGCGGGGTAGTCGTACTGTTTCAATGCGGCATACAGCGGGTGCGCGGGTTGGTGCGTCTGAATCCACACCTCACTTTGTGCGCCCAGACTGGCGTCACGGCCGGCGCGCCCGGCGGCTTGCATCAAAAGGCTGAACAGACGCTCCGGCGCGCGGTAATCCACTGAGTACAAAGCACCGTCGGGATTGATAGCGGCCACCAGCGTGACACGGCGAAAGTCGTGGCCTTTGGCAATCATTTGGGTGCCCACCAAGACGTCGACCTCGCCCCCATGGACGGCCGCCATGTGGGCTTGCAGCGCGCCTTTGAGGCGGGTGCTGTCGGCATCAATCCGCGCCACGCGCACCGGTTCGCCATCGGGATACTGCGGACTCTGCGAACCGGGGCGGCGCAAGTCGGCGAGCAGTTCCGCAATATGTTCTTCCACCTGCTCCGTGCCCCGGCCCTGTGTGCCGATATCCAGATTGCCGCACTCCGGACAGGCCTTGGGCACTTTGTCAGTAAAGCCGCAATGGTGGCAGCGCAAAGTCCGGTCGATTTTGTGGAATACGCGAAAGGCACTGCAATGGCTGCACGCACTTTTCCAGCCGCAGGCATCGCACCGCAAGACCGGCGCATAGCCGCGCCGGTTGATGAACACCAGGCATTGCTCACCCCGGCCGATCCGTTGGCGCATCGCCTCGAGCAGCGGCGGCGAGAAGACCGCGCCTTTGGGCTGGTGCGTCATATCGACCCGGCGCAGCAATGGCAAAGCCATCGCACCCTGCCCCACACGGCTGGGCATGAGCAGGCGCTCGTAGCGCCCACCCTGCGCGGCTTCACGGCTGTGGTACCAAGTCTCCAGAGAAGGAGTGGCAGAACCCAGTATCACCTTGGCACCGTCCAAGCGGCCACGGTAGAGCGCCAAGTCGCGGGCGGAGTAGCGAGCACCTTCGCTGCTCTTATAGCTGGGGTCATGCTCCTCATCCACCACGATCAGCCGCAAACGCGGCATGGACGCGAACACCGCCATCCGGGTTCCCAAAACAATACGCGCCGGTCCCTGGTGCGCAGCCAACCAACTGCGCAGGCGCTGCGGGTTGCTCATTCCACTGTGCATGCTCACCACGCTGGACGGCCCATATTGCGGCTCAAAGCGCGCGCGAAAACGCGCCTCCAGTTGCGGCGTCAAATTGATCTCCGGCACCATCACCAGCACCTGCGCATGGGGCTCTTCGGACAGCACCCGCATCGCGGCCTGCAGATACACCTCGGTTTTGCCGCTGCCGGTGGCACCAAACAGCAAAAACGGACCGCTACCGGTCTGGATCCGTGCGAGCGCGGTAATTTGCTCGGGCGTCAACGCAGGCGCGGCCCCATCGGTCTGGGTTCCGGACTGTGCGGACCCCTTCGCTATTTGTTTTGCATTCGCTGCCAGGCGGCGGGCCAGTTGCTGCGTTGTCAGGTCACGCAATTGCAGCGGCAGCGCAGCGATCGCCACCTCGCCCATAGACCGTTGGTAGTACTGCGCCGCAAAGGCAAGTAACTGGCACCAAGCCGGGCACAAGGGCGCGACGCCCTCCAACAAGCCCGCAATGGGCCGCAGTGCCGGCGTGCCCAGCAGTGGGGAGTCCGCGTTAGCGCCTTCAGGCGAGGGCTGCACATTCCACACAATACCCACGGTCTCGCGGCTGCCCAGAGGAACGCGGACCAGGCTACCGGGAGGCAGCGGGTCCGCAGCGGTATAGGTCAAAAGCGGCCCAATTGCTGCGTGGGCAGGGGTGGGAACCAGAACGGGAATGTGGACAACCATGCCACCGATTGTTAGCCAGTTCTGAAATCCGAGTTAGTGCGGTCTACGGATGTGAATCTGCGGAAAGAGCGCTAAACCCTTGATTCATAAGGGCCCGGGCCTTGCCCACAGATTCTGTGGATAACTTTGTTGATAGCCCTGTCCGAAGGCATCGCGCCCTAGGGCGTCGTAAGGGGATCATTAGGTTGCTGAAAAATTAGACAAATCATTAAATCTATATTTTTCAATGACTTAGCGTATGAACGCTGGCGCTAACTTGTCTTGGGGCCGCCAGGCATAGTGGGAAAACCCCTACACCAAATTTGTGCATAAGTCACCAAATAACTGTAATAAATGCTGGCATCAGGCGGCACCGAAGCAAATCAATGACTTAGCGCGGCTGGGGTGCGTTCACGCCGGGACCCGCGTCTTCGCCGCCCATTTCCCTATCGCTACAATGACAACTGGAAATTCCAACTACATATGCAATATACGGGTGTCGACTATTTTCAGCGTAAGCAAGCTTGGCGAACAGGGATGAGCTTGCGATTGCGCTTGCTGGAACGGTGGGCCAAATCGCACGCGCTATTGAGTCCAACAAACCCGGAGCGACTCACCGGCATGTTAAAGCGCTTGGAAACCGACACCCTGTCGATTGCATTCGTGGGGGACATATCGCGCGGCAAGTCGGAGCTGATCAACGCCCTTTTTTTTGGTACGTCTGCCCACCGGGTGTTGCCCGTTGGCCCTGGACGCACCACCTTGTGTCCGACTGACATCAGATTCCAAGCCCAATTGCCGCCAAGCCTGCGCTTGCTGCCCATAGAAACCGCCGCAGATCCGCGTCCACTATCAGCATGGCATGACGAACCCGCGGCATGGATGCATGTGGATCTGGCCCTGGACGATGCGCAAGGTGTGGCAAGGGAGTTGCGACGCATCACATGGATGCAAGAGCAGGAAGTCTCAACAACCCAACAAGCGACCACCCTCCCACCCCCAGCAGTCGAGCGATGGCGGTACGCAACGGTGAACCTAGCACATCCGCTGCTGGCGCAGGGCTTGCGCATCGTGGATCTGCCAGGGCTGAATGCGGTCGGGATAGAGCCACAGCATGTACTCGGGCTGCTCGCAAGCTGCGATGTGCTTGTTTTCGTGTTGTCCGCAGAGACTGGCCTAAGCGCCTCAGAGCTCGCCCTCTGGCAAGAGCATCTGGTGCAGGGCGCAGGAGCAGGCTGCGACTGCCTGGTGGTGCTGAACAAAGCCGACGCCTGGTGGGATTCGCAGCATGATGCCACCGCCATAGACCGACAACTGCATCAACAGCGCATGGACATTGCAGCGGCCCTGGCTGTCGCGCCTGAGCGCGTGGTCAGCGTATCCGCACGCGCGGCGCTGGCGGCCCAGCCCTTCGGCGATGCTGCGCTTATGGCGCGCAGCGGTCTTTCTCAGTTAGAGGATGCGCTGTGGAAAAACCTGCTTGTGCAGCGGCATCAGCGCTGCCAAGCGGATCTTGCCCATGCATTAGCCTGCTGCAAAGCCGACATAGAG
>CANIRI010000087.1 GCA_947469815.1 Comamonadaceae bacterium
AAACCTGGCCCTTGCAATTTGCTCTGGCGCAAAACTGGAGTGGCGCAATGCCTGCTGCAGACGGCGCACCGGGCTCGGCCTGGGTTTTGGCCGGCGATGCCGCCCACACCGTGCACCCGCTGGCCGGGCAGGGTTTGAATTTGGGCTTGGGCGATGTGCAGGCCTTGGCCCGCGTACTGGACGAACGTGCGTATTGGCGCCCCTTGAGTGACGCCAAGGTTTTGCGCGCCTATGAGCGCGAGCGCAAGACCGCCTTCGCTTTGGTCGGTAACACCACCGACGCGCTGCAGCGCCTGTTTGACCATCCCAACACCTTGGTGGCCCAGGCCCGCAACTGGGGCTTGCGCGGTTTTGACCGCAGCGCGGGCCTGAAGCACTGGATTACCCGCCAGGCCATGGGCCTTTCCTGAGTTTTTACGTTCTATTCAATACCATGCTCTTGAACCAATTTGTGCGCCTAGTCGGCGCTGCCACCCTGATGTGTCTGGCCATGGTGGCGGGCGCGCAAGAGGCCGCGATTCGCCAGGCCCTGGCCCAGCGCCTGCCGCAGCTCAAAGTCGTTGACGAGATCAAGCCTGCGGGTGTGGCCGGCCTGTATGAGGTGCGTGTCAATGGCAGCGAGATTTATTACACCGACGCCAAAGGCGATTTTTTGATCGACGGCCAGATCATCGAGACCAAAACCCGGCGCAACATCACCGAAGACCGCATCGCCAAATTGACCGCCATCCCGTTTGACAGCCTGCCGATCAAAGACGCGTTCACGCTGGTACGTGGCAACGGCCAACGCAAGATGGCGGTGTTTGAAGACCCCAACTGCGGCTACTGCAAACGCTTTGAGCGGGATTTGCAAAAGGTCGATAACGTCACGGTGTACTTGTTTTTGTACCCGGTGCTCGGACCCGATTCGGTCAAGAAATCGCAGGACATCTGGTGCGCCAAAGACCGGGCCGTGGCATGGCAGGACTGGATGCTGCGCGACCAGCCAGCGGGCGCGGCCAGTGCCGCCTGCGACACCGGCGCCGTAGCCCGCAATGTGGAGCTGGGCCGCAAGTACAAGATCACCGGCACCCCCACGCTTTTATTTGTCAACGGTGCGCGCGTTCCCGGCGCGGTGGACAACCCGCGGGTGGAGCAGGCGCTGGCCGACACCAGCAAGCTCTAAGGCCCCATGCCCCGCACGCCCAAGGCCGCTGTGAAGTCGGCGCACGTATCTGCACATGCGCCGGTGCATTACCGGGTCACCCCGGCAGACACGCACGCGCACCACTGGCACATAGTGCTCACGCTGGCGCGTCCTGCCGCCACCCAGCGCCTGCAGCTGCCGGTGTGGATTCCGGGAAGCTACATGGTGCGGGAGTTTTCCAAACATCTGCAAGACTTGGAATGCCGCCAGGCCGGGCGCGTCTGCGGCCTGACCCAAGTCGATAAAGCCACCTGGGATGTGCAGACCGATCCCGATCAGGCTTTAGAAATTTGCTACACCGCGTACGCCCTCGACAATTCGGTGCGAAGCGCCTGGTTGGACAGCGCACGTGGTTTTTTCAACGCCACCAGTTTGTGTTTGATGGCGCAGGGTTATGAGGACGGCCCGCACCTGCTGGAACTGCTGCCCGCACCCGCGCATCCGTCCTGGCAGGTGGCCACGGGTTTGACAGCGCAGCGCGTGGACCGGCGTGGTTTTGGTGTGTACCGCGCGGCCGATTACGACGAGCTGGCCGACTGCCCGGTGGAGATGGGCGACTTTTGGAGCGCGAACTTCGAGGCCTGTGGTGTGGTGCACCGCTTTGTGGTTGCCGGTGCGCTGCCCTCTTTTGACGGGGAGCGCCTGCTGCGCGATACGCAAAAAATCTGCGAAGCTGCGATCCGCTTCTGGCACGGCGCGGCAGCCCGTGCGGCCGGTGTGCCATTTGCGTCGTACACCTTTTTGCTGAACGCGGTGGACGACAACTACGGCGGTCTGGAGCACCGCAACAGCACCGTGTTGATTGCTGCGCGGCGCGACCTGCCGCGCCTGGGTGAAGCGAAAACCAGCGAGGGTTACACCACGCTGCTGGGTTTGATCAGCCACGAGTATTTCCACACCTGGAATGTCAAACGCCTGCGCCCCGCCGCTTTCGCACGCTACGACTACGCCCGCGAAAACTACAGCGATCTGCTGTGGTTTTTTGAGGGCTTTACCAGTTACTACGACGACCTGTTGCTGCGCCGCGCCGCTCTGATCGATGACGCGGTGTATCTGCGCCTGCTTAACAAAACCATCAACCAGGTGCTGCAGGCACCTGGGCGCAAGGTGCAAAGCGTGGCCCAAGCCAGTTTTGATGCCTGGGTCAAGTACTACCGGCAGGACGAGAATACCCCCAACGCCACCATCAGCTACTACCAAAAAGGCGCGCTGGTGGCCTTGTGCATCGACCTGACGCTGCGCCGCGAAGGTAAGGCCACGCTCGACGATGTGATGCGCGCCCTGTGGCAGCGCTGCCAGGGCGGCCCCATGCAGGAGGCCGATGTGCTGGCTGTTTTGCAGACATTGAGCGGCCGCTCCTGGGCCAAAGAAATCAAGGCCTGGGTGCATGGCACCGGCGAATTACCGTTGCGCCCGCTGCTGGAGTCGCAGGACATCCTGGTCTATGAAGACCCGGCGCAGCCCGCGCAGCGCCTGGGCCTGCGCGTGACCGAGGCTGCCGGCGTTTTGCGCATCAAAACCGTGCTCCACGGCAGCGCAGCGCAGCGCGCCGGGCTGTGCGCCGGGGATGAGTGGCTGGGCGTGGAGTTGCCATCGGGCGGCTGGCGCATCCACAAGCTGGATGACCTGGGCACTATCCTGGGCCCGGCGCGCCGCTGCGTGGCGCTGATCAGCCGCGACAAGCAGTTGCTGCGCCTGCCCTTGACCTTGCCCGCGCGCGTGACCACCTGGCGTTTGGCGGCGGGCAGCAGAGCCCCAACGGCCTGGCCCGCTTGAGTCCTAGCGACGTCTTTTTCCAAACCCCACTGGACTCCGAATGCATTACGAATACATCCAAACCCGCACCGAAGCCGACAAAGTCGCCATCGTGACCCTGAACCGCCCCAAGCAGCTCAACGCCTTGAACGACCAGCTGATGGACGAGCTGGGCCACGCGCTGCAAGCCTTTGACGCCGATCCGGCGCTGGGATGCCTGGTCATCACCGGCAGCGAAAAAGCGTTTGCGGCCGGGGCCGATATCGGTGGCATGGCCACCTACAGTTTTTCCGATGTGTACAAGAGCGACTTCATCAGCCGCAATTGGGAGACGATGCGCAGCATCCGCAAGCCGGCGATCGCCGCCGTGTCCGGTTTCGCACTGGGCGGCGGCTGCGAACTCGCCATGCTGTGTGACTTCATCATCGCCGCCGACAACGCCAAGTTCGGCCAGCCCGAGATCAAGCTGGGCGTGATTCCCGGCGCTGGTGGCACGCAGCGCTTGCCGCGCGCCGTGGGCAAAGCCAAAGCCATGGACATGGCGCTCACCGGCCGCATGATGGACGCCGCCGAGGCCGAGCGTGCCGGCTTGGTCAGCCGCGTGGTGCCGCTGGATAAGCTGATGGACGAGGCCCTGGCCGCCGCGCTCATGGTCTGTTCGTACTCGCAGATCGCCACCATGGCGGCCAAAGAAAGCGTGAACCGGGCCTCTGAAGGCGGTCTGGCCGACGGCTTGCATTTCGAGCGCCGTCTGTTCCATGCGCTGTTTGCCACTGCCGACCAGAAAGAGGGCATGGACGCTTTTGTCAACAAGCGCCCGGCCCAATTCAGCAACAGCTGACGCGCGCGGCTCGCCCCGTATCCGCCCCGTACCCGCTGTAATGGGGCTAGCTATAATCGCGCCCCAACGGTGATATAGCTCAGTTGGTTAGAGCGCAGCATTCATAATGCTGATGTCGGTGGTTCAAATCCACCTATCACCACCAGATTCGCAAAAAGGCACTGTCAACCCAGTGCCTTTTTTGCTTAATCCTTTCCCAGCCTCTGGATACACACCACGAACCGCTGCACCATGGCCAAAAAAGTCTTCATCAAAACCTTCGGCTGCCAAATGAACGAGTACGACTCGGACAAGATGGTGGACGTACTGGGCGCTGCCCAGGGCTATGAAAAAACCGACGTCGTTGAAGACGCCGATCTGATTTTGTTCAACACCTGCTCGGTGCGCGAGAAAGCGCAAGAGAAAGTCTTTTCTGACCTGGGGCGCGTGCGGCACCTGGCCAAAAAGGGCGTGCAAATCGGTGTGGGTGGTTGCGTGGCCAGCCAGGAGGGCGCGGCCATCATTGCGCGCGCGCCGTATGTGGATGTGGTCTTCGGCCCGCAAACCCTGCACCGGCTGCCCGAACTGCTGAACCAGCGGCGGCTGCAGAACCGGCCGCAGGTGGACATCAGCTTTCCCGAGATTGAAAAATTCGACCACCTGCCACCGGCCAAAGTAGACGGGGCCTCAGCCTTCGTGAGCGTGATGGAGGGTTGCTCCAAATACTGCAGTTACTGCGTGGTGCCCTACACGCGGGGCGAAGAAATCCACCGCCCGTTTGAAGATGTGCTGGTCGAGGTGGCCGGGCTGGCCGAGCAGGGCGTCAAAGAGATCACGCTGCTGGGTCAAAACGTCAACGCCTACCGAGCGCCCATGGGTGGCAGCGCCGAGGTGGCGGACTTTGCCACGCTGCTGGAATACGTGTCCGATATCCCCGGCATCGAGCGCCTGCGCTACACCACCAGCCACCCCAATGAGTTCACACCGCGCCTGATTGCTGCGTACGAACGCTTGCCCAAGCTGGTGAGCCATTTGCACCTGCCGGTGCAACACGGGTCTGACCGGATCTTGATGGCGATGAAGCGCGGTTACACCGCCATGGAATACAAAAGCACGGTACGCAAACTGCGCGCCATCCGCCCCGACATGGCCATGAGCAGCGATTTCATCGTGGGCTTTCCCGGCGAGACCGAGGCCGACTTCGACAAGCTGATGCGGCTGATAGACGAGATTGGTTTTGATAACTCCTTCAGCTTTATCTTCAGTCCCCGCCCCGGAACCCCGGCTGCCAATCTGCTGGATGAGACGCCGCACGATGTCAAGCTGCGCCGCTTGCAGCATCTGCAAAAAGTCATCAATGACAACATCCTGGCGATCAGCAGCGCCCGCGTGGGTACGGTGCAGCGGATTCTGGTGGAAGGTACGTCCAAACGCGATGCCACCGAGCTAATGGGCCGCACCGAATGCAACCGGGTGGTCAACTTCATAGGCCACCCGCGGCTGGTGGGGCAGTTGATCGATGTGCGCATCACCGAGACCCGCACCTTCACCTTGCGCGGCGAGGCGCTGGTGGCTCAGGAAGCCGGCCTGGCCTGAAGCGTCAGAGGTCTTAGAACGGCATTTTGGGCATGCCTTTCATGCCGCCCATGCGCTTCATCATTTTCATCATGCCGCCGCCGCTCATTTTTTTCATCATGTCCTGCATCTGCTCAAACTCCTTGAGCATGCGATTGACTTCCTGCACCTGAACGCCCGCGCCCATGGCGATGCGGCGTTTGCGGGTGGCTTTGATCAGATCGGGCTTGCGTCGCTCCAGCGGCGTCATGCTGTGGATGATGCCCTCCTTGCGGCGTATGTCTTTTTCGGCGCGGTCCATATCCAGTTGACCGGCTTTGGCCGCCATCGCGGCGGGTAGTTTGTCCATCAGACTGGACAGTCCGCCCATTTGTTTCATTTGCTGAATTTGGGACAAAAAGTCGTTGAGGTCAAAACCCGCGCCACTTTTGACTTTGGCGGCCAGCTTTTGCGCCGCCTCCACGTTCACACCGGCGGTGACCTGCTCAACCAGGGCGACGATGTCGCCCATGCCCAGGATGCGTCCGGCGTGGCGTTCGGCGTCAAAAACCTCCAGCCCGTCGATTTTCTCGCTGGTACCGGCGAACTTGATCGGCGCGCCGGTGACCTGGCGCACCGAAAGCGCCGCACCACCGCGTGAGTCGCCGTCGGTTTTGGTCAGGATGATGCCGGTCAGCGGCAGCGCCTCTTTGAAGGCGCGGGCGGTGTTGATCGCGTCCTGGCCTTGCATCGCATCCACCACAAAAAGGGTTTCTACGGGCTTGAGCACTGCGTGCAAATTTTGGATTTCCTGCATCAACACCGCGTCAATTGCCAAGCGTCCTGCGGTGTCGACCAGTAGCACATCGAAGTAGTGCTTGCGCGCATAGTCCAGCGCGGCCAAAGCAATATCCACCGGCTTTTGGTCGGCGCTGCTGGGGAACCATTCGGCACCGGCCTGGGCGGTGACGGTTTTGAGCTGCTCGATGGCGGCAGGGCGGTAGACGTCGCCCGAGACGGTGAGCACCTTCTTTTTGCGCCGCTCGATCAAATGCTTGGCCAGTTTGGCGGTGGTCGTTGTTTTACCGGCACCTTGCAGGCCGGCCATGAGGATGACCGCGGGCGGCTGGGCCGCCAGGTCGATGTCGCTGACGCCTTCGCCCATCGTGGCGACCAGCTCGCGGTGCACGATAGAGACCAGCAACTGGCCCGGTTGCAGCGAACCCAGTACTTCCTGGCCCAGCGCTTTGTCCTTGACCCGGGCGATGAAATCGCGCACCACGGCCAGCGCCACGTCGGCTTCGAGCAGGGCCATGCGCACCTCGCGCAGCATGTCGGCCACGTTGGCTTCGGTGATGCGCGACTGGCCGCGCAGGCCTTTAACGATCCGGGAGAGTTTGTCGGTGAGGGCGGAGGCCATAGGGTTCCCAATGAAAAACCGGAGCCGCTGCTGACAACGCGGGGGTCGGCGGCTAAACTGCGCGGATGATTTTAGCCAGCGATTTTTCTGCCGCCACGCTCTTGGCCTTGCTGACGGCGGCCATGTACCTGTGGGCGGCGCTGCGCCGCAACCTGGTGTCGCTGCGCGCGGCTCGGCTGGGCTTGTTTACGGCCTGGCTGTGCCATGCCGCCGTCCTCGCCCTGGGTTTCGGTTTGGGCGGCGATCCCGCGCATTTCGGTTTCGGTCCGGCGATGTCCATGACCGCCTGGCTGGTGCTGGGCATTTACGGTGTGGAAACCTGGCTGTATCCGCAACTGCCGACGCGCTGGGGCCTGGGCGCTGCGGGTGCGGTATTTTTGTTGATGGCCGCCATGTTCCCAGGGCATGCGCTGCCGGAGCGGGGCTCTGTGTTGTTGGCGATGCACCTGGCTATGGGCGTGGCCAGTTACGGCTTGTTCGGCGTGGCGCTGATGCATGCCTGGGCCACGCGACGCGCCGAAATGCAAATCCGCATGGCCGCACAGGCCCCCGAGGGTTTGCCGCTGCTGACGTTGGAGCGCTTGACCTACCGGTTGGTGACTGCGGGCTTTGTGCTCTTGAGCGCAACCCTGCTGGGCGGTTACTTTTTCGGTCACCTGTGGAGTGATGTTCCGCTGCGCTGGGACCACAAGATATTGCTGTCGGTGCTGGCTTGGGCGGTCTTCGCGGTGCTGGTCATAGGCCGTCGGCTATTGGGGTGGCGCGGAGCCCGGGCGATTCAGATGCTTTACCTTGGGTCCGGTTTCCTGCTCCTGGCCTACGCCGGTTCGCGTTTTGTGGTGGAAGTGATCCTGGAGCGCATCGCGTGAAATACCTGCTGTTTTTCTTGCTGGTGGGGTATGTGCTGTGGCGCTGGCGCGATGCACAAGCGCGGCGTGGGGCCGCGCCGCCGCCGAAGCAGGCCGAGCAGTCACAGACGATCGAGATGGTGGCATGCGCCCATTGCGGCGTTCATCTGCCGGTTGTGCAGGCGCTGACCGTGCGCAGCGCTTATTTTTGCAGTGCCGCCCACCAGAAAGCCCATGGCGCCTAAGCGGTCTGTTGTGCTGTGAACCAGCGCGCTGACGTCTGGGATGGGGGCTGGTACGGTGGGGCGGAGCGCGAACCCTCTCCCAACTTCGGCGAACGCCCGCCTGGCGCTGCGGTGGACTTGCTGGTGCTGCATTCCATCAGCTTGCCGCCGGGTGTGTTTGGAACCGGGCAGGTGCGTGATTTGTTTTTGAACCAATTGGACACCGGCGCCCATCCTTACTTCATCCAACTGCAAGGCGTGCAGGTCTCCGCGCATTTCTTTATTGAACGCAGCGGTCGCGTGTGGCAGTTTGTAGATTGCAATTCCCGCGCCTGGCATGCCGGGGTGTCCAGCTACCGGGGCCGCGAGAACTGCAATGACGACTCGATCGGTGTGGAACTGGAGGGGCTGGAGGGCGACCATTTCGAAGCGGAGCAATACGAGTGCCTGCTATCGCTGACGCGGGCCATCCGCGACCGCTACGCTTTGCGCCATGTCGCGGGCCACGAACATATTGCGCCGACCCGCAAAGCGGATCCAGGCTCTGGTTTTGATTGGACTGTGTTGC
>CANIRI010000088.1 GCA_947469815.1 Comamonadaceae bacterium
GTGCGGCCTTGGCGCGGCTGATTGCCCGCCCGGTGGCCTTGTGGGTTTTGGACGAACCGCTGGCCGCGCTGGACCAACCGGCCCAGCAGCTGGTGGCGCAGTTGCTGGCCGGGCATGTGCAGGCCGGCGGCCTGGCGCTGGTCACCAGCCACCAGCCGCTGGGCGTGCCCTGCCTGGACCTGAGGTTGGGCGCATGAACCCGCATCTGCGCGCCTGCGTGGCGCTGGTGCTGCGCGATGTGCGCAGCGCCGCGCGCCGCCCGGGCGATGTGGCCACGCCGCTGTTTTTCTTTGTGGTGGTGTCGGCGCTGTTCCCGCTGGCCATCGGGCCGGAGCTGAACACCTTGCGCCTGATCGGGCCGGGCATTGTCTGGGTGGGCGCGCTGCTGAGCAGCATTCTGGCTATGCACCGCTTGTTTGCGGCCGATGTCGCCGACGGCAGCTTGGAGCAACTGGCGCTCTCGCCCACGCCCTTGGGCTTGCTGGTGGCGGCCAAGGTGCTGGCGCATTGGTTACTCACGGGGGCACCGCTGGTGCTGGTCGCGCCTTTGATTGCGGTGCAGTTTGACCTCAGCCTGGACGCCACGGTGGTGCTCTTGCTGGCATTGTTGCTGGGCACGCCGGTGCTGTCCTTGATTGGCGCAGTCGGCGCGGCCTTGACGATGGGCTTGCGCGGTGCGGAGCTTTTGTTGTGTCTGCTGGTTTTGCCCCTATATATTCCGGTGTTGGTCTTTGGTGCCGGGGCGGTGCAGGCGCAGCTGGGCGGTTTGGGCGCGCAGGCGCATGTCTCGGTGCTGCTGGCTATTTTGACGGTGGCCGTGTTTCTGTGTCCCTGGGCGGCGTCCGCTGCTTTGCGCATTGCCTTGGAGTAAGGTCGTTCCTATGTTTTGGTTGCAATATGCCGCGCCCCAACGCCTGTACGCGCTGGCCGGGCGCATCTACCCGCTGGCCTTTGTGCTGGCGGCGCTGCTCACGGCGGTCGGTTTGTATTTGGGTTTTTGGGTTGCCCCCGCGGATTTCCAGCAGGGCCAGGCCTACCGGATTATTTTTGTGCACGTCCCCGCGTCCTGGATGTCCATGGTGATTTACGTGGCCATGGCCTTTTGGGCCTGGCTGGGGCTGAGCTTCAAGACCCGGGTCTCGGGCATGATGACCCAGGCTTTGGCACCGACCGGCGCTTTGTTTTGCTTTTTGTCGCTTTGGACCGGCGCGCTGTGGGGCAAGCCCATGTGGGGCGCCTGGTGGGTTTGGGATGCGCGGTTGACATCCGAGCTGATTTTGCTGTTTTTGTACCTGGGCTATATCGCCCTGACCCGCGCCATCGATGACCCGCGCCGCTCCGACCGCGCCGGGGCCGTGGTGGCATTGGTGGGCGTGGTCAACGTGCCCATCATTTATTTCTCGGTCAAATGGTGGAACACCTTGCATCAGGGCGCGTCCGTTTCGCTCACCAAATCGCCCAGCATGGCGGCTGTCATGTTGTGGGCCATGCTGGTAATGACCCTGGCCTTTTGGGCTTATGCGGTGGGCATGGCCTTTTACCGGGTGCGCCAAACGATACTGGAGCGCGAGCAGGATGCTGCGTGGGTCGGTGAACTCAAGGAAATTGCGCCATGAGCTGGAACAGCTGGGAAGAATTTTGGGATATGGGCGGCTACGCCGTTTTTGTGTGGGGTAGCTACGCGGTGGTTTTTGCCGGCGTGGCTCTGGAGTTGTGGCTGGCTATGCGCCGGCGCAGCGCGGTACTGGGCTTGCTGCGCCGCAACCGTGAAGACGCACAGGCTGGAGACCCCACATGAAACCACGCCACCAGCGCCTGGCTTTGATCGGCGGCGGTTTGCTCTGCCTGGGTCTGGCCGCAGCCTTTGTGCTCAACGCCTTCAACAGCAATCTGGTCTTCTTTTTCAGCCCGACCCAGATCGAGGCGGGCGAGGCCCCCAAGTCCTCGGTGTTCCGCGTCGGTGGTCTGGTCAAGGACGGCTCGCTGCAGCGCTCCGGCATGGACGTGCGCTTTGTCGTCACCGACACCACCCACGAGGTGCAAGTGGTGTACCAGGGCATGCTGCCCGATTTGTTCAAGGAAGGGCGTGGCGTGGTGGCTCAGGGCAAGCTCGATGCCCAGGGCCGTTTCACCGCCAACGAGGTACTGGCCAAGCACGATGAGAACTACATGCCGCCCGAGGCCGCCGAGGCCTTGACGCAGGCCGCTATGCGCCGTGCCGCGGAGTCGGCCAAACCCTGAGCGGGATTGCCGACGGTTAAGGGCCGATCAGGCCTGTTCTTTGAGGTTTTCGTCGATGAACGCGGCCATTTGCGACTTGCTCAGGGCCCCGACTTTGGTGGCGGCCAGCTTGCCGTCTTTGAACAGCATCAGGGTCGGAATGCCGCGGATGCCGAATTTGCCTGGGATTTCCCGGTTTTCATCCACATTCATCTTGGTGATTTGCAGCTTGCCGCTGTAGGCGGTGGCCATCTCGTCAAGAATCGGGGCAATCATCTTGCAAGGGCCGCACCATTCGGCCCAATAATCGACCAGCACGGGTTGCGTGGATTGCAGCACATCGGCCTCGAACGACGCATCGGAAATATGTTTGATCAAATTGCTGGACATCTGGGGTTCCTCAGTGGGATGGCAGGGGCTACTGGCCCGGTTATCTATCGCGAAGATTGTGACAGAAAGCCGCTTACGCCACGCTTTGCCACCCCTTGTATATGGCTATGACGGCGATGAATACAAGTGCCGCCCACACCGGCGCGCGCTGGCTCGATCTGGCGCAGGACCATACCGCCACGCTGCTGTGGACCGCACCGGACATCGGGGTGCTGGCGCGCATCACGGCGGCCATGCTGGCCCGCAACGCCCACCCCGCCCGCACCCTGGTGCTGCTGCCCTACGCCCAGCTGCTGGGTCAGGCGCGCCAACTGTGGGCCCAGCAGCGGCCCGACGGATTCAGTCCCCGGTTTGAGACCACCCGCAGCTGGTGCGAAACGCTGGCCACCTTTGCCCCCAGCAGCCACGATCTGCGCTTTGACGCCGGCCTGGACGGATTGACCGCCCGCGCCCTGTTGCGCCAGGCCGGTCTGGCGGCGCAGGCCGAGCCACTCGGCCCGGTGCTGCTGGAAACTGCCAACACGCTGGCCCCATGGGCCGCCGCCCAGCCGCCGCACGCCCGCCAAGTCTGGGCGGGCGCTGCCCGAAGCGCCTTGGCTGCGGGGCTGGACATGCAACGCCTGGCCTGGGAGCTGCAGATCACCCAGGTGGCGCTGGCCTGGGTGGGCACCTGCGCCTATGCCAGCGATGTGTTGTTCGCGCCGGCGCGCCTGCAGGAATGGGATTGCGTGATCGCGGTCCAGGGCGTGAGCCCCGACCCGCTGACCCAGGCCCTGGCGCCGCTGTGGGGCGCGCGCTGGGTGGATCTGCCGCTGGTCGAGGCTACCAACGCGGTCCCGTCACCGCGTAACTGCAGCGTGCATGCCTGTGCAGATTTCCACGAGGAGGCCGAGCGCAGTGCGGCCTGCGTGCTGGACCATATTGCCGCCGGGCGCACGCCGGTTGCGCTGGTGTCCGCAGACCGGGCCTTGACCCGCCGCGTGCGCGCGGTGTTACACAGCCGCGGCGTGCAGATGCGCGATGAAACCGGTTGGAAGCTGTCGACCAGCCAGGCCGGTGCGGCGCTCATGGCCCTGGTCAAAGCCTGTGCCTGGAGCGCCAGCAGCGACGCGGTGCTGGCCTGGCTCAAACTGGCCCCCGTTTTTGCACCGGCGGTGCCGAAGCTGGAGGCCTGCCTGCGCCGCGACCAGACCCGCTTGTGGCGCGATACCGGGCGCGGGGCGGCCCTGCGCCGGGATCCAGACCTGCAGGCCTTGGTGCAGCAGATCAACCAGGTGCGCGCGCACCTGCCGGGCAGTGCCCGCTTCAGCCAGTGGCTGGCGGCCCTCGGCGCTGCGCTGCAAGACAGCGGCATGTGGGACGGCTTGCTGGCCGACAGCGCCGGTGTGCTGGTGTTGCAGGCTTTGTGCCTGCGCCCCACCCCGGGCCATGCGCCAGCGCTCGATAGCCTGGGCGATACGCCGTGGGCGCAGACGCCCTTGGTCCTGGCGGAATTCAGTGACTGGGTGCAGGCCAGCCTGGAGGGGCGCAATTTCTCGCCGCCTTATCCGGACCAGGAAGAGCTGGTCATCCTGCCCCTGAACCAGACCCTGGGCCGCCCCTTCGCTGCCGTGGTGCTGGTGGGCTGTGATGCCGATAACCTGCCGCTGGCCGCCGACTTGCCCGGCATCCTCACGCCGCGCCAGCGTGCGGACATGGGTTTGCCCCAGCGCGAAGACCTGGAGCAAGCGACCCGCCTGGCCTGGGCGCAGATCGTGAACCAGCCGCTGACCGCGATTTTTTGGCGCAAAAGCAGCGGATCGGGCGAACCACAGTTGCCCAGCCCGCTGGTGCAATTGCTGCTGCTGGACGGCGGCGCGGGCATAGCGACCGGCACGGATTTTCGGTCTCGTTTGACACTCCCCGTGCACCTGGCTGCGCAGCCGCAACCGCTTGCGCCCCAGTTACCGCTGGCGCGCTTGAGCCAGGGCGCGTACGAAGATTTACGCAACTGCCCCTACCGGTTTTTTGCCCTGCGCCAATTGGGCCTGCAAGCCCGCGACGAGCTGGAAGTCGACTTGGGCAAACGCGCCTTCGGCCTGTGGTTGCACGAGGTCTTGAGCCGCTTCCACCAAGCCCAGGGACCGGAGCAGCCTGCGGCCTTGTTGCCGCCGCCGCAGCGCAGCGCCCAACTCGATGCCTTGGCCGAGGCCGTGGCCCAAGAGCAGGGTTTGGGCGATGCCGAGTTCCTGCCCTTTCGGGCGGGTTGGCCGCAACTGCGCGATGGCTATTTGAAGTGGCTGGAAACCCATGAAACTCTCGCCGTTTTTGAGCAGGCCGAGGCCACGCGTGAACAGCCTTTAGGGTCGCTGGTCTTACAGGGTCGGCTGGACCGGATCGACCGGCTGCGCAGCGGCGCGGCGCTGGTGCTGGACTACAAAACCGAATCGTTGGACAAAACCCGGGCCCGCACCAAGAACCCATTGGAAGACACGCAAATGGCTTTTTATGCCGCGCTGCTGGGCGAAGAAGGGGTGGAGGGCATGTATCTGAACCTATCCGAGCGCGGCGAGGTGACGCAGGTCGAACCCAAGGACCTCGCGCTGTCCCGCGCTGCGCTGCTGCAAGGCATTGAAGACGATATGTCGCGCATTGCTGCAGGGGCTGCACTGCCGGCTTTGGGTGAGGGCGCGGCCTGCGATTACTGCGCTGCGCGCGGCCTGTGCCGCAAAGATTTTTGGGCCGTGGCATGAGCGAGGGATTGACGCAGGCAGCCTATGCGTGCAACGGGCAGGCGGTCACGCAGGCGCAGTTTTACGCCGTGGCCTGCGACCCGGCCCGCCACGTGGTGGTGGAGGCCTGCGCCGGGGCGGGCAAGACCTGGATGCTGGTATCGCGCATGCTGCGCGCCCTGCTGGAAGGCGCGCAGCCGCACGAAATTTTGGCCATCACCTTCACCAAAAAAGCCGCTGGCGAGATGCGTGCGCGCTTGCTGCAGTGGCTGGAAGAATTCAGCCGTGCCGATGACGCGCAATTGCGCGACGCGCTGGCCCAGCGCGGCCTGGGCGCAACTGCCACGCCCGACGATTTGGCCCGCTTGCGTGGTGTGCACCGAGAGCTCTTGGCATCGGGGCGGCCGGTGCAGGTGCGCACTTTTCACAGCTGGTTTGCCAGCATTGCTGCGAGCGCGCCGCTGGGCGAACTCGCCGCTCTGGGATTGCCTGCGCGCTACACCTTGCTCGAAGACGACAAACCGGCCATCGAGCAGGTCTGGAGTCGGTTCTATGCCCGCGTGGCCGCCGATGCGCCAGCGCGGGCCGACTATGTGGCACTGGTGCAGACCCATGGGCGCAGCAATACCCGCAAAGCGCTGGAGAGCGCGCTGGCCAAGCGGGTCGAGTTGGCGCTGGCAGACGCGGCGGGTGTGTTGGCTGGGTCGGTTGCCACCGCTGCCGCGCAGTTCCCTGATTTCGCCGCCTGGGACCAACCCCACGATTGCCTGCAGGCTGCCGACGCCAAAGACCTGCTTTGGGCGGCGGCCAAGGTGCTGGGCGCGGCGACGCAAAAGACTTTTGTGGAGGCCGCGGGCAAGCTGGGAAAAGCCCTGACCGAAGGCGACAACGAGGGTCTGTTTGGCGCATTGCTGACCGACAAGTACGAGGCCCGCAAATTCAACGACACCCTGCCCGGCATCGAACAGGTGCGCCAGGCGCAAGACCTGCTGCTCCGGGTGCGCGTGGCGCAAAGCCAACACGACGCCTGGGAGCACCAACAGCGCCTGACCCGGCTGAGCCGGGGCTTGCTGCAGGACTATGCGGCGCTCAAGCGCGAGCGCGGCTGGATGGACATGAACGACCTGGAGCAACTGGCGCTGCATCTCATGTCCGACTCTGTGCTCAGCGGCTGGGTCCAGGAAAAGCTGGACGCGCGGGTGGCCCACGTGCTGATTGATGAGTTCCAGGACACCAGCCCGCTGCAGTGGCAGGCGCTCAAAAGCTGGCTGGCGGCTTACAGCGGCGCCGGGTATTCGCCGGGCGTCTTCATCGTGGGCGACCCCAAGCAAAGCATTTACCGCTTCCGCCGCGCCGAGCCGCAGGTGTTCCAGGCCGCCATCGCATTTGTGCACGATGAACTGCGCGGCGCGGTGCTGCGCTGCGACCACACGCGGCGCAACGCCCCGGCGGTGCTGGACTGCGTGAACCGCACCTTTGTCGCCGCGCAGGATGCGGGCCAGTTCGAAGGCTTTCGCCCGCACACCAGCGAATCGCAGGCTGCAGGGCAGGTGCTGGCTTTGCCGCCCATCGTCCGTGACGCGCGCGACGCCCGTGCCGCAACTGCGCAGGCAGCGCCCCTGTGGCGCGACTCGCTGCAAAGCCCGCGCTACGAGGCCGAAGAAAACCGCAAGGTGCTGGAATGCGCGCAGGCGGCGCGTTGGATCGCCGCAGCGTTGCAAGACCCGGCGCGGGGCTTCAAGCCGCAAGACGTGATGGTGCTGGCGCGCAAGCGCGCGCTGCTGGGCCCCATGCAGCAAGCGCTGGCGGGATTGGGGGTGCCTGCTGAGCAAGTCGAGAAGCGCGAGCTTGCCGAGGTGCCCGAGGTGCAGGACCTGCTGGCGCTGGTGGATGCACTGGTATCGCCCGGCCACGATTTGTCGCTGGCGCAGGCACTCAAGTCGCCGGTGTTCGGTTTGGACGACGCCGCGCTGGTGGCTTTTGCCCGGTATGTGCGCGCGCAGCGCGATGTTGCAACTGCACAGGGCCTGGCCGCTTCAGGCTGGCTGCACACGCTGCAAAGCCTGGGTGATCAGCCGCCTGTGGACTTACAGATTTTTGGGCCGATTGCCGCCCAATTGACGCGCTGGCAAGCACTCTTGCAAAGCCTGCCGCCGCACGATGCGCTGAGCCAGATTTTTGATGAAGGCGACGTGCTGGCCCGGTACGCCCAAGCGGTGTCACCCGGGCGCTGCGCCGGGGTGCTGGCGCATCTGCGCGCGCTCCTGCTGGCGGCTTTGCAGGTGGACGCCGGACGCTTTGCGAATGCCTATGCGCTGGTAAGGGCCTTGCGCGCCGGTGGTTTTCCAGCGCCGGTGGTGGCCGCCGAAGGGGCGGTGCGTTTGCTCACCGTGCATGGTGCCAAGGGCTTGGAGGCGCCGCTGGTGGTGTTGCTGGATACCGACAGCGAGTCGCCGCGCGCCGACAGCATGGGCACCCTGGTGCAGTGGCCCGGGCAGGCGGCGCACCCGACACGCTTTGTGTTTCTGGCCAGCGGTGCCCGTCCGCCGCCCTGCGCGGCGCAGGCGGTGGCCGAGGACCGGCAGGCGCAGGCGCGCGAGGAACTGAACGCGCTGTACGTGGCGCTGACCCGGGCGGAATCGACCGTCTTGATTTCCAGCGCGGTGCCTAGAGCCGCCAATCCGCTGAGTTGGTGGTCGCTGTTGAAGGCACCGGACTTGATTCAAGCAGGGGTTATTGCGCATGCCCAGGGTGCCGCGCCCGATCGCGGGGCCGCAGCGTTGACGGTGGAGCTGTCGCGGGTGCAGCGCTTGGACCGCCGGAGCCCGCCGCCTGCAGCGCCACTGGCCCCACCCCCACCCCCGCCCGAATCGACGCCCGCTTCGCTGACCGGGCAGGCCATGCACCGCTTGCTGGAGCGCTTGCCGCCTGCACACGCCGCCCAGGCGTCACCCTGGAGCGCTGCGGACCTGGTCGCTGTGACCACCGAATTCGGATTGGATGCGGACCAATGCGACGCGGCCCACA
>CANIRI010000089.1 GCA_947469815.1 Comamonadaceae bacterium
CGCGCCTGCAGCCCGCGCAGCGCGACGCAGGTCTGTGGGCCCTGGCGGCCTTTGCGCTGGCGCCGGTCATCCATGTCCTGGGCATTGGCCTGGTGCCCGACACCCTGCTCATGGCCCTGAGCATTTGGACCATGGCGCTCACCCTGCATATCGTGCAGCAACCGACTCTGGCCGACTGGCGCTGGTGGCTGTTGCTGGGGCTGGCCTTGGGGCTGGCGGGCTTGTCCAAATACACCGCCGTGCTGCTGGCAGTGCCGGTGGTGCTGTGCCTGCTGATGCGTTACGGCGCGGGCTTGCTGCTGCAGGCGCGGGTCTGGGCGGCGCTGCTGCTGGCGCTGCTGATGGTCGCGCCGGTGTTCTGGTGGAACGCGCAGCATGACTGGGTGTCGCTCAAGTACCAGGCGCAGCATGGTTCCGGCGGAAACTGGGAAGCGCTGAACGTGCTGCGGTTTTTGCTCATCCAAGCCTTGGCTTATGGGCCGCTGTTGTTGGCCGGATGTATGGCCACTGGCGTGGCGCAACCCTGGCGATGGCGCTGGTTTTTTCTGATCCCGTTTGGGGTGCTGGCTTATATGGCGGGAGGCGGCGTGAGCCTGCCGCACTGGAGTGCGCCGGCCTGGGTGTGCATGGCACCGTTTGCCGGTGTGGTGTTGGCGCGCGCGTGTGCGGCGGGGCGGCGGCGCTGGATTGCCGCGCTGGCGCTGCTGCAGGCGCTGATAGGCGCGGCACTGCTGGCGATCACGCTGGGTGCAGGTGCCCCCCTGTTCTCCCGCACGCTGCTGGTCACACCGGAGGGCGATAACCCCTTCTCGGATTTGTTCGGCTGGGATGCGGCTGGTGAACGGGCCCGCGCGTTGGCCAGCGCGCAGGGTCTGTCCAGCGTGTCGGTGCAAAACTGGACGCTGGCCAGTCGCATGGGCTGGTACGCGCAGCCGCTGCCGGTGCATGTGCTGGACATCGGCATGTCGCAGTTCATGCTGTGGGCTGGTGCGCTGCCCGCTGGTGGTGACACGCTGCTGGTCGACGTGTCCCGCCTGTCGTTCACACCGCCGCTGGGGGAGCATGGTTTTACCCGCTGCGCGCTACTGGAAACCCTGCCGGTCTACCACTGGGGTGCGCCGGTGGCGCGCTTCCATTTTTACGACTGCCGGGGCTGGGGCGGGTCTCCCAAACCGCAGGCAGCAGCGCCAGGGTCGCCCTGAATTGGCTGCCGCTGGCTCAGGCCTGCGGCGGCTCGCTTGCGTGTCCGGCCATGCGCAGGGCCAGCGCGCTCAGAGCGCGGTAAGCAGCGGCAGCCTGCGGGTCCCAATCAGCCACCAGATCCGCCTGACGCGCGATGGCTGCAAAGTCCCCGCGCGCGGCCGGACCGGTCAAGGCCTTTTGCGGCCCCAAGGCCACGATGTTGTCCACCAGATTGCGCAGCAGCCGCTCGCGTAAACGCAGCACCAACGCATCCGGCATGCCGGTGGCGCGCCAGGCGTCTTCGGCCAACGCTTGCAAGACCGGCGCAAAGTTGGTCGCCAACACAGCCGCTGCGTGGTACAGCACTTTGTCCTGGCTGCGCACACGAAAACACGCTGCGCCAATCGCCTCAAACAATGGGCGCAAGGTCTCGCATGCCGCAGCGTCACCTTCGAGCGCGCAAGGGGTTCCGGCAAATTGAACTACGGCCGTTTGCGCACTGGCAAAGCTCAATACCGGGTGCGCGCTGGCCACCGACCAGCCCAGGTCGCGCAGCGGAGCCAGCAGCTCTGCGCTCTGCGCGCCGCTGCAATGAAAAGCCAGCGCGGGCGAGTCGCCCCGCTGGCGGGCATGCGCCGCCAGGTCCTGCGCGCACGCGCCAATCTGCGCATCGGGCACGGCCAGCAGCCAGATGTCTGCGGGGCGCATGTCTGCGAGGTGCTCTACCGCGCTGGCAGCCGACGCATCCGGCGCGATGAAGTCCAGCGCCGTCCGCGCGCTCTCCGCCGAGCGGGTCAGTACATCTTGCACCCGCAGCACGCTGTGGCGCGCCCAGAGATGCGCCAGCGTCTGGCCGACCCGGCCGGCACCGATCAGGTTGAGCGTGGGTAGCGCCTGCGCCATTTTTTAAACGACCAGCGGCGGCTCCGCCATGGCTTCAATCTGGTCTTGCAGCACCTGCACCTGGCCGTGCCAGTAGTCGCTGCTGCCAAACCAAGGGAAGTTGGCGGGAAAGGTCGGGTCGCTCCAGCGCCGCGCCAGCCAGGCGCTGTAGTGAATCAAGCGCAGAGTGCGTAGCGGCTCTATCAGCGCCAGCTCATCGCGGTCAAAGTCGCGGAACTGCTCGTAGCCGTCCACCAGCGCGCCGAGCTGGCGGGTTTGCTGGTGCCGATCGCCGCTGAGCAGCATCCAAAAGTCCTGCACCGCCGGGCCGCTGCGGGCGTCATCCAGGTCGACAAAATGAGGCCCCGGCCCGGCAGCCCCGTCCAGCGGCGTCCACAAAATATTGCCGGGGTGGCAGTCGCCATGCAGGCGTATGCGCCGGATCGGCCCGGCGGGCGGATCGGCCAGCGCGGGGTGCGTGGCCACCAGCGCCAAGGCCTGCTGTGCCGCATCGGTCCAGGCCGATTGCACATCCAGCGGCACCTGCTTGTTCTCAAGCAGCCAGTTCACCGACTCGGTCCCAAAGGTCGCCAGGCTCAGTGCCGGACGCGCCACGAACGGCTGCTTTGCGCCCACGGTATGGATGCGGGCCAAAAAGCGGCCAATCCATTCCAGCACTTCGAGGTCGTCCAACTCGGGCTGGCGTCCGCCCCGCCGGGGGCTGACGCTGAAACCAAAACCGCCAAACTGGTGCAGCGTCTGCCCGCCCAGCACCAGCGGCCCGATGGCAGGCACTTCGGCAGCCATCAGCTCGGCCGAAAACGCATGCTCTTCCAGAATTTGTGCGTCGCTCCAGCGCTGCGGCCGGTAAAACTTGGCCACCACCTGGCTGCCGTCCTCCAGCACCGCCTGGTACACCCGGTTTTCGTAGGACGACAGCGCCGTCAAGCGCCCGTCACCGCGCAAGCCCACCGACTCCAAGGCATCCAGAACCGTGTCGGGCGTGAGGGATTCGAAGGCGTGGGTCATGTGGGGATTGTCGACCCTGGACCCGAGCGCTTAACCCCGCACTTCCCCCTGCCCCAGCACCACGTACTTCAGCGAAGTCAAGCCCTCAATACCCACGGGGCCGCGGGCGTGGAATTTATCGGTGGAGATGCCGATCTCAGCCCCCAGGCCGTACTCGAAACCGTCGGCAAAGCGGGTGCTGGTATTGACCATGACGCTGGAGGAATCGACCTCGCGCAGGAAGCGCTGGGCATGCATGTGGTCGCGGGTGAGGATGGCGTCGGTGTGGTGGCTGGAATAGTGGTTGATGTGGGCAATGGCCGCGTCCAGACCGTCGACCACTTTGATGCTGATGATGGGCGCGAGGTATTCCTCAAACCAATCCTGCTCGCTGGCATCCTGCAAATTCACGCTGGGCACGCCCGCCAGCAGGGCCTTGGACGCGGGGCAGCAGCGCATTTCCACGCCTTTGGCTGCATAGATTGCGCCGATTTGCGGCAAGAACTCTGCTGCTACACCGCGCGCGACCAGCAGGCTTTCGCTGGCGTTGCAGGGGCTGTACTTCTGGGTTTTGGCGTTGTCGGCCACGGCGACCGCCATGGCAATGTCGCAGGGGTCGTCCACATAGGTGTGGCAGTTGCCGTCAAGGTGCTTGATCACGGGTACTTTGGCGTCGCGGCTGATGCGCTCGATCAGGCCTTTGCCGCCGCGCGGAATGATCACGTCCACAAATTGCGGCATGGCGATGAGTTCGCCCACAACCGCGCGGTCGGTGGTTTGCACCAGCTGTACCGCGTCTGCGGGGAGCGCACTGTCCAGCAGCGCCTGCTGCACCAGCAGGGCCAGGGCTTTGTTGGAATCAATGGCTTCGGAGCCGCCGCGCAGGATGCAGGCGTTGCCGCTTTTGATGCTCAGACTCGCGGCCTCGATGGTCACGTTGGGGCGGCTCTCAAAAATCATGCCGAAGACGCCAATGGGCACGCGCATTTGGCCCACGCGGATGCCGCTGGGCTGCTGCTTCATGCCGGTGATGTCGCCAATCACATCGGGCATAGCGGCGAGCTGCTCGCAACCCTGCGCGCAGGTTTCCAGCACCTTTGGGGTGAGGCGCAAGCGGTCCACCATGGGCGCAGCAAGCCCTGCGGCCACCGCGCGCTCCAGGTCTTTGGCGTTGTCCATTTGCAAGGCGGCAGTGTTCTCACGCAACAGCGCAGCCAGTCGCAGCAGGGCGCGGTTTTTAGCGGCCGTGGAGGCCTTGGCCATCAGCGCCGAGGCGGCCTTAGCCTGCGCGCCCAGGCCCAGGGCGTATTCGGTTGTGGAAACAGCGTTCATGCCGGCATTTTCCCACGCAAGGCCGGCTGCGGCGTACTAGCGTCACACAGCGCACATAACTGAAGCGCCAAACGCTGCAAGGCCTGCCAACCGTCCAGCGGCCAATCCGGGCGCTTGAGGCCCTTCACGATGCCGTCCACATGGTGCGCCGCTTGCAGCAAATCGGCCAACGCTGCTTCACCCAAACGCGGCAGCACGCGGGCGAAATGGCGCTCGCGGCTGCCCCAGATGCGCTGTTCTTTGAGCGCCAACGGCAGCGGCCGGCCCTGGGCGGTAGCGTCTTTGACGCGCTTCAAGGCGCGGATGTCTTCGGCCAGGGTGTAGTGCACCAGCACCTCGGCCTCGCCCTCGGCGCGCAGGCCGTCAAGCATGCGCTGCACGCGCTGGCGGTGGCCGGACAACACGGCGTCAGACAATTTGAAGACGTCGTAGCGCGCCACGTTGAGCACAGCGGCCTCGACCTGCTCTGAGCTGAGCACACCGCCGTTCTCAGGCGTGGGCGGGTAGCGCAAGGCGAGCTTTTGGATTTCCTGGGCCGCAGCCAATGAGTTGCCTTCGACGCGGTCGGCAAAAAACTGCAAAGTGTGTTGCCCCGCTTCGCCGGGTTCAACCCGAAGGCCGACTGCGGCCAAGCGCGTAGCCAGCCACTGCGGCAGGGCACTGCGCTCCATGGGCTCCACGGCAATCGATACGCCGTGGCCCTCCAGCGCCAGGAACCAGGCGCTGGACTTGGACGCTTTGTCCAGGTGCGGCAGCATCACGATGGTCAGATTGCCCTCATCGCCCGTAGACGACTCGGCTAAGTGTTGCAACGCCGTACTGCCCTCTTTACCGGGCTTGCCACTGGGGATGCGGATCTCGGTGATTTGCTTGTCGGAGAACAAACTCATGGACTGGCTGGCCGAAAGCACCGCGCTCCAGTCGAAGTGCGCGCCCATCACGGTGTGCGATGTACGCTCGCCAAAACCCTGGGTGCGGGCGGTGGCGCGGATTTGATCCAGACTTTCCTGCTGCAAAAGCGGATCGTCTCCGTGCAGGACATACAGGCTTTTGAGGCCGCGCTCCAGGTGGGCCCCGAGTTGCTGGGCACTGAGCTGCATGGTGGCCTAGGGGCTGAGGGTCTTAACCGCCGCCATGCGCCGCAGCAACTGCTGCACGATGTCGCTTTGCATGTCGCGAAACAGCAGCCCTTCCTCGGCTTCCTTGGAGAGCACTGCGGCCTCGCTGAAGCTGATGTCACGTTGCTGCGCAACTTCGGTCTCTGCGATCAGTATGCGGCCCTGCGGCGTGCGCATGCGGAACTTCACGCGCAGACGCAACTGGAACTCGCGGACTTGACCGGAAGAATTGGTGCCGACAACCGACTTTTCCCGGCCCTCACTCAAGATGTCGACAATGACCTGGGGCGGTTCCTGGTCCTGCTTGGGCACCACCGGACGGATGCGGTCACCGAGTGTGCGGATCAGTTCGGGGGCCACCGCGCCACCCGTCTCCGGCGTCACGGCCACGGTGTCGAAGGCAAAGTCCATCGCCCCGCGCAGGCGAAATCCGCAGGCGGCAAGGCCAGCCGTCGCGCCCGCAAGGAGCAGGGTCTGAAGATGGCGGCGGCGTGTGTTCATCGCCTCAGAGTACCAAATTCACCAAGCGCCCCGGCACCACAATCACTTTTTTCGGCGCGGCGCCTTGGGCGAAGCTCTGGAAAACCGGGCTGGCGATGGCCGCAGCCTCAATCGCCTCTTTGCTGGCGCTGGAAGCCACCATCACCGCGCCACGCAGCTTGCCGTTGACCTGCAGCATCAGCTCGATCTCATCGCGCTGCAAAGCTGCGTCATCGACCGCGGGCCAGGCGGCGTCCAGCAAATCACCGAGCGTCTTGGCGAAGCCCAAGTCGGTCCACAGTTGGTGGCTGATGTGCGGGCACACCGGATACAAAACGCGCAAGAGGATGGAGACGCATTCGGCCAGGGCTGCGGCGTCACCTGCCGAGTCTGAAAGGCTTGCGTCTTCCAAGGTGTTGAGCATCTTCATCACTGCCGAGACGACCGTGTTGTACTGCATGCGCTCGTAGTCGTAATTGGCCTGCTTGAGCACCGTGTGGATGTCCAGGCGCAAGGCTTTCGCGGCTTTGCCCAAATCTGCAGGAACCGGCTTGCCAGCGGCGCTGCGCAGCAGCGCTTCATGCTTGGCCGCGAAATTCCAGACCCGGCGTAGAAACCGGTAGCTACCTTCGACCGAGCCGTCGTTCCACTCCAGAGTGGCCTCGGGCGGCGCGGTGAACATGGTGTACAGGCGTGCGGTGTCAGCCCCGTATTTTTCGATCAGCGCCTGCGGGTCGACCCCGTTGTTTTTGGACTTGGACATGGTGCCCACGCCCTCGTAATCAATCGGCGTGCCCACTGGCAAATTACCCACGACTTTGTTCAGCTGCGCGCCGGTGACTTTGCCCGCCGCGTCGAGCACGTGCTCGACATCGTGCGGCCAGAAATAATCTTTGCCACCCTTCTCGTTGCGACGGGAATAAATATGGTTCAGCACCATGCCCTGGGTCAGCAGCTTGGTGAAGGGTTCATCCACTTTGACCAAGCCCATGTCGCGCATCACCTTGGTCCAAAAGCGGGCGTAGAGCAAATGCAGGATAGCGTGTTCGATGCCGCCGATGTACTGGTCCATCGGAGCCCAATATGCTGCACCATCCGCCACCATGGCCTGGCTATTGGCCGGGTCGCAATAGCGCAAAAAGTACCAGCTCGAATCGACAAAAGTGTCCATGGTGTCGGTTTCGCGCCGCGCCGGTTTGCCGCAGGTGGGGCAGACCACGCCATGGTGAAAGCCTTCGTGCTTGTGCAGCGGATTGCCCGAGCCGTCGGGGATGCAGTCTTGCGGAAGGATCACAGGCAGGTCTTTTTCGGGCACCGGCACAGCACCATGTTCATCGCAATGAATGATCGGGATCGGTGTACCCCAGTAGCGTTGGCGGCTGACCCCCCAGTCGCGCAAACGCCAGGTGGTTTTCTTTTCGCCCAAGCTTTTAGCGGCAAGCAACTCGGACACTTGATGGGCGGCCGACTTTGGGTTCAATCCATCCAATGCACCTGAGTTGACACACACGCCGTTTTGTTTGTCCGCATACCACTCGTGCCAGGTTTTGTCGTCAAAATTTTGGCCCTTGACGGACACCACTTGCTTGATCGGCAAAGCGTATTTCAGGGCAAATTCAAAATCACGTTCATCGTGCGCCGGTACACCCATCACCGCGCCGTCGCCATATGACATCAAAACGTAGTTACCGATCCACACTTCAACTTTTGCGCCGGTCAAGGGGTGCGCCACGAACAAGCCCGTGGCCATGCCCTTTTTCTCTTGTGTGGCCATCTCGGCTTCGGTGGTGCCACCGGTTTGACATTCTTCGATGAATGCCGCCAAGCTAGCGTTGGTCAGGGCGGCATGCGCAGCCAGGGGGTGCTCGGCCGCCACCGCGCAAAACGTGACGCCCATGATGGTGTCGGCACGGGTGGTGAAAACGTACATCTTGCCGTCACCGATCAAGGCACCGTCAGCCCCTGTGATGGTGTGCGGAAACGCAAAGCGCACGCCTTCGGATTTGCCGATCCAGTTCTCCTGCATCAAGCGCACTTTGTCGGGCCAGCCGTTCAAGGTGGCTTTGTCATTACCGATCTGCACATGGTCCAGCAGCTCTTGTGCGTAATGGGTGATGTTCAGGTAGTAGCCAGGAATTTCGCGCTTTTCAACCGGGGCCCCTGTGCGCCAGCCTTTGCCATCAATCACCTGCTCATTGGCCAACACGGTTTGGTCCACCGGGTCCCAGTTCACCACCTGCGTCTTGCGGTAGGCGATGCCTTTTTCGAGCATCTTCAAGAACAGCCACTGGTTCCACTTGTAATAGGTC
>CANIRI010000090.1 GCA_947469815.1 Comamonadaceae bacterium
AGCGAGCTCAAACCCGGCGATCTGGTTTTTTTCAACACCATGCGCCGAACTTTCAGCCATGTGGGCATTTACGTTGGAAACGGCAAATTCATCCACTCGCCCAAACCCGGCGGAGAGGTGCGCATCGAAGACATGAAGACCAGCTACTGGGCGCGCCGCTTTGACGGAGCCCGGCGCGTAGCGACCGATCCGAAATCTGATTCCAACTAATGCGAGAACTTTCCTCCATGCAGCCTTTTCATCTCGCCTTCCCGGTCACTTCACTGACCAAGGCCCGCGCTTTTTATGGCGATTTGCTGGGTTGCCCGGAGGGGCGCTCATCGCCGGAGTGGATTGATTTCAATTTCTTCGGCCACCAGATCGTCGCCCATTTGAGCCCTGACGAGGCCGGCCACCACAACACCAGCGCGGTGGATGGCGATAACGTGCCGGTGCGGCATTTCGGCATGGTGCTGGAGATGGCGCAGTGGGAGGCGATGGCGGCCAAGCTGCAAAAGGCCGGGATTGCCTTCGTCATCGAGCCGCATATCCGCTTTAAGGGCCAGGTGGGTGAGCAGGCCACCATGTTTTTTCTGGATCCCTGCGGCAACGCGGTGGAGTTCAAGGCCTTTGCCGACCCGACTCGGCTTTTTGCCAAATAGGCCCAGGCCCAAGGCTTAGAGCAGGCTGCGCAAGGTGGCTTGCTGCCAGCCGGCACCGGCCCACAACGCGGCAGTTGCCGGGTTGTGCTCTAGCAGCAGGTTGAGCAAGGGGCTTGCGGGTGTTGTTTGCGGGTCAGCCAGCAGCACATAGCGGGCATCGCTTTGCGGGCCCTGCGCTTCGCTCAGCAGCCCGATCCAGTCCATCACCACCAAGCGCTCCAAAGCCGGTTCGAGTTGCTGCGCGGTGAGCGACAGGCGCGTGCTCAGCGCGCTCATGGTCAGGCCCTTGTCCGCAGACTGGCGCACGCTGTCCAGCGCTTGCAAGATTTCCAGCGCCAGTTGGAATTCAGAGCCGGCACCGGCGCGTCTGCGCGGCGCACCTTCGAGCAGCGCAGGTACGTACGCGGTGAGTGTCGCCCCCAACAGCACGATGACCCAGGCGATATAAATCCAGACCAGCAAAATTGGCAGCGTGGCAAAGGCGCCGTAGACAAGCGAATAGGTGGGCACTTTGCTCAGGTAATAGCCCAGCAGGCGCTTGGCAATCTCCAGGCACACCGCGACAAACAAGCCGCCCATCCAGGCATGGCCCCAGCGCACATGGGTGTTGGGCACGTACTGGAACATCGCCGCCATGACGGCAGCCACCATGCCGAACTGCACCGTATCGAGCAGCAGCCCGACGCCGCCTGGCAAACCGGCGACCAGCCCTTTGGATGCGGAAATCGCATACGAGGTCATGGTCACGCTCAGGCCGAAGATCAGCGGCCCCACCGTCATCGCGGTCCAGTAAATCAGCATGCGCTGGCCCAACGAGCGCGCGGTGCGCACGCGCCAGATGGCATTGAGCGTGCGGTCAATCGTGAAAATCATGGCCAAGACGCTGAGCACCAGTATGACCAGACCGGCCAACCCGAGTTTGTTGGCTTTGCCAGCGAACAGTGTCAGGTAACCGAGAACCTGGCGTGCGATGTTGTCGGGCACCAGGCTTTCGACCAGCCACTTCTGGGCAATGTCCTGGAACTTGCTGAAAACCGGAAACGCGGTGACGACCGCCAACACCACGGTAATCATGGGCACCAGCGCAATCGTGGTCGTGAACGTCAGGCTGCCCGCCGTCACGCCCAGGCGGTCTTGCGCGAAGCGCTCGCGCAGCGTGACAAAGGCCTCGCGCCAGCGCAAGTGCCACAGGTCGCCAAACCAGGCCTGAAATCGGTGGAAGCTAGGCATGGGGCAATGATGCCACCCGGTTCAGCCAGGCGTTCAGCGCGCTTTCGCACTGCGCGGCGTGATCAAAACGCAGCGGGTGTATGCCAAACGCCGCTGCCGCGTCCACATTGGCCTGCATGTCATCAATGAACACCGATTGCGCCGGGTCCATGGCGCAATGCTGGAGCACATGGGCGTAAATACCCGGTTCCGGTTTGCACATGCCGACCTGGCAGGAAATCACCCGCGCGCTGAACAAGTTCCAAAAGGTGTAGTTTTGCTCCAAATAGGCTAGCGCATGGTGCGGCATATTGGAGAGGCAATACAGGCTATGACCCGCAGCATGCATACGCTGCATGAGCGCCACCGTGTCTTCTTTCAAGCGCAAGCTGGCCAGCACCGCATCAAAGAAACTATCCACCGCAGAAGGCGACCACGCGGTGCGGCTGGCGGCCCGGCGAATCGCATCCCCACGCGCCAAGCTGCCACGGTCCAAAGCCAGCCAATCCGGGTGCTGGAGAATGTGGGTCATCGCTGCTTCCCGCAAAGCCGGGTCGTCAAACGCCTGGGCGCAAATGGCCTGCGGGTTCCATTCCACCACCACGCCGCCGAGGTCAAAAATCAGGTTCATATGGGCAGAAAGCTTAACCCAGGCCTTTCACGCAAACACCCTGGGCGGTTTACAGCGAAAATGCGCGCACATGAATTCCTTGAACACCGTGGCCGACGCGCCGACCGACTTATCCCCCAATCTGGTTGACCGCACGCGCTGGCTCGCGGTGGGCAGCTTGGTGGGGCTGATTGTGCTCAGCCTGGTCTGGGAATTGTGGGCCGCACCGCTGCGCCCAGGCGGCTCGCTGCTGGCGCTCAAGGCCTTGCCCTTGTGTGTACCCCTGGCAGGACTGTTGAAAAACCGCATGTACACCTACCGCTGGGTCAGTTTGATGGTGTGGCTGTATTTCACCGAGGGCGTGGTACGCGCCTGGGGTGACCCCGCGCCGGGTAACTGGCTGGCCATGATGGAGGTGGCGCTGTGTCTGGCGCTGTTTGCTGCCTGCGCCTGGCATGTGCGTCTACGTTTCAGGAATGCCCGCAATGCCGCACAGTGAACTCTTGCAGACCCTGCGCGCCCTGCTGGGGCCATCTCATGTGCTGGTGGACGGCGATCTGAGCGCCTATGAGCTGGACTGGCGTGGCCGCGAGCGCGGCAAAGCCCTGGCGGTGGTGCGCCCCGGTTCGACGCAGGAGGTGGCGGCCGTTGTCAAAGCCTGCGCAGCTGCCGGGGTGAGCATGGTGCCCCAAGGCGGCAATACCGGCATGGTGGTGGGCTCCACACCGGACGCATCGGGCGAGCAGGTGGTGATCAGCCTGGGCCGCATGAACGCGGTGCGCAAGCTCGACGCCGATAACCTGACCATCACCGTGGATGCAGGCTGCGTGCTGCAAAACCTGCAAACTGTGTGCGAAGAAGCCGGGTTGTTGTTTCCGCTCAGCTTGGCCTCGCAAGGCAGTTGCACCATCGGCGGCAACCTCGGCACCAACGCTGGGGGTACGCAGGTGGTGCGCTTTGGTAACACCCGCGATTTGTGCCTGGGCCTGGAAGTGGTTACGCCGCAGGGCGAGATCTGGGACGGATTGACCGGTCTGCGCAAAGACAACACCGGCTACGACCTGCGCCACCTGTTCATCGGCTCTGAAGGCACGCTGGGCATCATCACCGCGGCGGTCATGAAACTGTACCCGGCCCCACGGGCCAAGATGACCGCGTTGGTCGCCCTGCCCTCGCTAGACGCGGCGGTGCAGCTGCTCGGGCTGGCCCATAGCCATCTGGGCGCGGGCCTGACCGGCTTCGAGGTCATGGGCCAATTTGCGCTGAGCCTGGTGCACAAGCACTTCCCGCAACAGCGCGTACCGTTTTTCCAGACAGTGCCCTATTGCGTGGTGCTGGAGAACTCGGATACCGAATCCGAAGCCCATGCGCGTGCGCAACTCGAGACCTTGCTGGAGGCCGCCGTAGAAAAAGGGTGTGCCGTTGACGCGGTGGTGGCAGAGAACATCGCCCAGGCGCGCGCGCTGTGGCATATCCGCGAGAGCATCCCGCTGGCGCAGGCCAAAGAGGGACTCAATATCAAACACGATATTTCCATCGCGGTATCGCGCATCCCGGATTTCGTCGCGCAAGCCGAAGCGGCGCTGGCACGCAGCCATCCGGGCATTCGGCTGGTGAATTACGGGCATCTGGGCGACGGCAATTTGCACTTCAACGTGCAGGCACCGGTTGAGGCGGATGCGCAGGCCTTTTTGCGCGATGAAGAAGGTCCGATCAACGCCGTGGTCTATGCGCTGGTGGATGCGTTCAATGGCTCGATATCAGCCGAACATGGCATCGGCAGCCTCAAGCGCGAGAAACTGGCCAAACACAAATCGCCGGTGGCGCTGGACATGATGCGCGCGATCAAACACGCGCTCGATCCCCACAATCTGATGAACCCGGGCCGCATGCTCAGCCCGGACGCCAGCCACCGCGACTCCACGAATCGCTGATGGCGCACACCGCCTTACTAGGACTGGTTTACCTGTCCTTCATCAGCATCGGCTTGCCCGATGGCATGCTGGGCGTGGCCTGGCCGGCGATGCGCCTGCAAATGGACCAGCCTTTGGCGGCGGTTGGCGCGATCACCATGACCATGACGGCATGCTCAGCCGCCGCCAGCCTGCTGGCCGGTTCCGTGGTGCAGCGTATCGGCACGGGAGCCGTGGTGGCCGGGAGTTGTTTGTTGACCGCGCTGGGCTTGCTGGGCTTCGCAGTAGCGCCGTCTTTTGGCTGGCTGGTGGCGCTGGCCATTCCGCTGGGCGTGGGCGCGGGTGCGGTAGACGCCAGCTTGAACCATTTTGTATCCGCCCACTATTCCTCGCGCCACATGAACTGGCTGCACGGGTTCTGGGGTGTGGGTGCCACCACCGGACCGCTGGTGATGGGCGTGGCGCTGGCCAGTGAAGGGGGCTGGACGGCAGGCGCGCGCACCATTGGGCTGATGCAACTCGGGCTGGCGTTGGTCTTGTTTGCCACGGTGTCCTTGTGGTCGCGCGAAACGGCGCAAGCACCTTCTGACGAAGATCAGCTAGGACAGCCAGCCACCGACCTCAAGCCCCCGCCTTTGGCCATGTGGCTGGCGCCGCTGTGTTTTTTGTTCTATGTGTCCGCCGAAATGGGCACCGGCTTATGGGCGGCGAGCATTCTGGTCACCGACCGTGGCCTGTCGGCAGGGGACGCCAGTGTGTGGGTTTCGCTGTATTTCGGTGCGATCACGGTGGGGCGTTTTGCGGTGGGGTTAGTGGCCAACCGCATCGGTAACCGCAGGCTGGTTCGCCTGGGCATTGTTGTGGCCATGGCCGGGGCCTTGGTCTTTGCGCTGCCCGGCGTATTCGGGGCGTTCTCACCCGTGGGGCTGGTCATCATGGGCCTGGGTTGCGCGCCCATATTTCCTTCGCTCATGCACGAGACCGCGCGCCGTTTCCCGCCCGAGGTGGTGCGCCAGCTGATCGGCCGCCAGATGACCTGTGCCTATGCTGGCAGCTCGGTCGTACCCGCGGCCTTTGGGCTCATGGCCACCTGGGCCGGGTTGCAGACCGTGATGCCGGTGGTGGTGGTGCTCTTGCTGTTCTTGCTGCTGGTCGCCTCCCGCCTGGATCGGTTGACCTGAGGCCGTGCCGCGCACCTAGAATTCGCCCACTATCTGCCTACTTTTTATGCAAGCCGATTCACCCCGCCCCACCCGCCAGCAATACGAAGACCTGCTGCGCCACGCTTTTACCCAGGGCGTGGCCAAGTCGGACCGCACGGGCACCGGCACCACCAGCGTCTTTGGCCACCAAATGCGTTTTGACCTGCGCGAGGGCTTCCCGCTGGTCACCACCAAAAAAGTGCACCTGCGCTCCATCATCCAGGAACTGCTGTGGTTTCTGACCGGTTCATCCAACAACAACTGGCTCAAAGAGCGCGGCGTCTCCATTTGGGACGAATGGGCCAAGCCCGATGGCGACCTGGGCCCGGTCTATGGCGTGCAATGGCGCAGCTGGCCCACGCCGGACGGACGCCATATCGACCAGATCAGCGAGCTGATAGCCACGCTGCGGTCCAACCCGGATTCGCGCCGCATGATTGTCAGCGCCTGGAATGTGGCCGATTTATCCAAGATGGCGCTGATGCCCTGCCATGCGTTTTTCCAGTTTTACGTAGCCCCGGCCACCGGCCCCGGAACCCGCCCCCGCTTGAGCTGCCAGCTCTACCAGCGCAGTGCGGATATTTTTCTGGGCGTACCCTTCAACATCGCCAGCTACGCCTTGCTGACCCACATGGTGGCGCAACAGTGCGATATGGACGTGGGTGACTTCATCTGGACCGGCGGCGACTGCCACGTCTACAGCAACCACGCCGAGCAGGTGCAGCTGCAACTCAGCCGCGCGCCACGGCCCTATCCCACGCTGCACATCAAGCGCCGCCCAGCCTCGATTTTCGAATATGCATTCGAAGATTTTGAAGTCACAAACTACGACCCGCACGAGGCCATCAAAGCGCCGGTGGCGGTGTGACGCACGCGCATGGAGCTGCACCTGATTTATGCCCGCGCCCGCAACGGCGTGATCGGGCGTGACAACACCCTGCCCTGGCATTTGCCCGAAGACCTGGCGCACTTCAAGCGACTGACGCTGGGGTGCCCGGTCATCATGGGGCGCAAAACCTGGGACTCGCTCCCACCGAAATTCCGCCCCCTGCCCGGGCGCAGCAACATCGTGATCACGCGCCAAACGGATTGGCACAGCCTAGGCGCGATTCCAGCGCATGGTTTGGAAGCAGCTTTGTCGCTGTGCGCGCAGGCAGAACATGTGTGGGTGATCGGTGGTGCACAAATTTATGCGCAGGCGCTGCCCCTTGCCGCCACGGTGGAGGTCACCGAAATTGATGCCGACTTCGACGGCGACGCCTACGCGCCCGCCTTGGATGTGCAGTGGCGTGAGCACCAACGGGAATCGCATACCGCAGCGAACGGACTCCACTACAGCTTCGCGCGCTACGTACGCGCCTAGCGTGGCTGGCAGTTCGCGAGCCCCTATGATGCGGCGCTCCTTCCCCACACCGACGCGATGACGATGCAACTTGCCACCTGGAACGTGAATTCTCTGGCCGTGCGCCTGCCCCAGGTGCTCGATTGGCTGGCCACCCATCCGGTCGATGTGCTGGCCTTGCAAGAGCTCAAACTCAGCGACGACAAGTTCCCCCACCAAGCCTTCGCCGAGGCTGGTTACCAGACCCAGTGCTTCGGGCAAAAAACCTATAACGGCGTGGCGTTGATCAGCCGCCAAGAACTTAGCGGCGTGGTGCGCAACAACCCCCTGTTTGCCGACGATATGGCGCGCATCATCAGCGCCAACCTGGGCGATGTGCGTGTGATCGGAGCCTATTTCCCCAACGGCCAGGCGCCGGGAACGGATAAGTTCGAATACAAGCTGGAATGGCTCAAGGCACTGCGCGCCTGGGTCAAGGCCGAGCTGCTGACCCATCCGAAATTGGTGCTCATGGGCGACTACAACATCACCTTTGACGATGCCGATGTCTGGGATCCGGAAGGCATGCGCGACCAGATCCACTGCACCGACGAAGAACGCTACGAACTCAGCGCGCTCATTGCCCTGGGTTTGCACGACAGCCTGCGGCTCTTTCCCCAAGCGCCGAAAACCTACAGCTGGTGGGACTACCGCGACATGGGCTTTCGGCGTAACCGGGGTTTGCGCATCGACCACATTTTGGTAAGCGATGCGCTGAAAAATACGGTGCGCGCCTGCGAGATTGACAAGGCACCCCGCAAGAACGAGCGCCCCAGCGACCACGCGCCAGTGATCCTGACGCTGACCTAAAGCCAATCAGGCAGAGTCGGCTAGCGCAGCTTGTTGGTCCAGCCCCAGTTCCTGGATTTTGCGGGTGATGGTGTTGCGGCCAATGCCCAACCGGTTTGCCGCGTCCACCCGGCGACCCCGGGTGGTTTGCAGCGCCGCGCGGATCAGACGCGATTCAAACCGGCGTGTCAGCACGTCCCACACATCGCTGCAATCGGCTTGCAAAAGTTCCAAAGCCTCGTGCTCCAGGTCGAGCTCCCAGGTGTTGATAGGTTGCAGGGGTGCCGCCGTATCTGTCAGCGCGGGCAGGCCCGTCGGGACAGTTACAGCAATATCGTTGGGAGGGGTGTAAGCGGCCGCAGGCGTTGCGGGCCAGGCCACGGGCGGCACCGTTGCTGGCGCGACCCCACCCAGGCCAAAGG
>CANIRI010000091.1 GCA_947469815.1 Comamonadaceae bacterium
GCGCAAACGTGGCCAGCAACAACGCACAACCGAGCAGCGCAGCAATAGCGCATCGGGCATAGAACTTTTGCCGGGCCGCATCAGCCATGGGCGTCATGTAGCGCAGCATCACATCGCGCACGATGATGGTGCCGGTCGTGGTCACCAACAAGGCCACCATGGCGTGGATGGCCGCCAGCGCGCACACCGTTAACAACGCCGTGAACCAGGGTGACTGCGCGGCCAAGGTCAGCAGGTACTGGGCGTACAACTGGCCCTCCTGGCCCGGCGGCAACTCCGGCAGCACCCGCGCCAGGGATAAGCCGGCCGCATTCAGGGCCGCAGTCGCGCCCAAAAAGTCTGCGCCCAAACCTGCCAGGACCGCAAAAAACACCAGCAGGACTCCCATGCCCGCGCCACTCACCCAGACCTGTTGCGGGCCGAATCCGCGGGCATCGCGGCAGCTGAAAGCCAGCATAGAAAAAGCCGGCGATGCCTGTATGCCCATGAACGCGAAGCAGGTGGATAACACCATGGCGGCGGTCCAGATACCGGCCACCGGCGCTTCTTTACCCAGGCCTGCGGTGAACTGCATGACTCCGGGAGATGCCAAATAGGCGTTGTAATTTTGTGCGCTGCTGCCCCAGGGTCCGACCGGCCCCTCGCCGAGCTTGGCCAGGGCTTGCATCAGCGCGTCAAAGCCTTGGTCTGCGCCCAGGTGCCATAGCGCCACGAGCCCCAGCGCCAACAATCCGCTGCACAGCAGCAAGCCCTGCAAGCTGCCCACATACGCCGCCGCACGCAGACCACCAATGCACAGGTAGAGCATCAGCACCAAGGTCAACACCCACATGGCCAGATGGGCTGGTATGGCACCACCACTCACCCACTGCACCAGGCTGCCCCCCGCCGCCAGTTGCAGACCCGTGTAGGGAAGCGCACCAAAAAGCGCAATGCCGATCACCATGATCCGCAGCGCGTCACCGCCGTAGTAATCACTCAGCATCTCACCCGGCGTGACATAGCCATGGCGCTTGCCCAGCAGCCACTGCCGCTTGAAAAACAGCACGCCGGTCAGCGGCACGGTCACGGCCAGCAATGCCAGTTGACCGAACTGCAAGCCGTCGCGCATCACCAGCGACGGGAAGCCCAGCAGCGACCAGGCACCAAAGGTCGCTCCGGTGGCAAAGAGCCCGAAAACCCATGCCGGCAGCCGGCGACTGGCCAGCAGGAAGTCAGCTGGCCCGGCCTGCACACGCGCGCTGCTCACACCCCACAGTACGCAGTAGGCGCAGTACAAGGCCAGCAGCGCAAGCAACCAGATCAGGACTTGGCTCATCTTATTTCCCGGCCTTGCGGTACCACAGGCTGTGCACCATGTTCCAAGTCCCACGGGTTCCATAGCGGATGATCAAGTACAGCGCCAGCACCAGGGCCATGACCGAAAAGCCGGTAATACCCAGGCCCAGATTGACGCGGCTGTATTGCGGGGTCAACAAAGCCGTGGCCACGAAGACCAAGGCAAACAAGCCAAACAAAATAAGGCCCAGCGCCACCTCACCGGCATTGAAGCCAGAGTCGAAATAGTGGTTGATCAGCACATGCCCCACAAATCCCCCGATCAGCAGGGCGTAGCCGAGCAAACCGCAGGTCCAGTCCGAGGCGTTGAATCCACTGAGCAAAAAAGCCATGCCGAAGCTACCCGCCAACCCCCAATGCGTCATCACCGCCAGCCTGCGCTCCAGGCGGGCGATGCGGTGCTCACGGTCGTTGGCGTTCATCGGCACGGACTTTGGCAATTAACAGCTGAGAAGGGGCAAAGCCCTGTCACACCGCGCCATGGACCGAGTCCGCGCCATCGGTCTTGTCGTCCGTCACCGGAAGCGCCACGACATTACCCAGCTGACCCAGGCTGGTAATCGAGGCCGGCGACATGCCGATTTCGCCCAGCAAGGTGTCTACAAACGGTGCCTGGGCACGGAAACGCAGGGCGGAATTGACCACGTTGTCGGCCAGGCTGCCATTGCGGTTCGGACCGGTACCGTCGCCGCTGCCACCGGAGCCACCACCGCCGCCCGCATTGGCACCACTCAAACCCGGCAGGCCGTCGACCTGCAAAATCTTGATCGAGTCGATGTTCTCCATAGGCT
The DNA here is from genome assembly GCA_947469815.1 of Comamonadaceae bacterium. GTDB lineage: Bacteria > Pseudomonadota > Gammaproteobacteria > Burkholderiales > Burkholderiaceae_C > Allorhodoferax. The sequence continues at coordinate 2,130 of CANIRI010000091.1, forward strand.
TGACGCTCTCACGGATGATGCTGGGCAGGTTTTCGATGAGCTTGGTGTGCAAGCCGCTGCGCCGTGATGCGTCGGAACGCATGTTTTCGGCTTCGTTGAGCTTGCGCTTGCCATCGGCCTCGACGTCGTAGCGGTATGCCGCAGCCTCGGCGGTTACGCGTTCGGCGCTGGCATGGTCGACCGCTGCGATGCGCTCGGACTCCGCCTCTTTGGTGCGCTTGATCGCTTCGCGCTCGGCCTGCTGGCTGGCCTGGATCAGGTCGATCGCCTTGCGCCGCTCGGCAACCTCGGTCTCGCGCACGGTGGCCACATGTTCCTGCGCTGCAATCATCAGCGCACGGGCACCTTCGGCCTGGGCCTGCGCCTCAGACTCGGACTTCGACATTTCGGCCACCGCAATCACCCGGTTCTGCTCCTCAATCTCCAGCGCCCGGCGGCGCTGGATGTCGAGCTGCGCGGTCTCCTGCTCACGCAGGATGCGCTCCGTCTCCACCGCGCGGACCTGGTTGATACGGGATTTCTCAATCTGCTCGGTGGCACGGATTTGCACCTCTTCGGTGTCGCGCTCACGCTCGGTGCGCTCGCGGGCGATTTCGGCTTTTTGCTGGGCACGCCGGGTGGCCACTTCGCTCTCCTGTTCCAAGCGCGCGTATTCGCTTTCACGGTCGATGCTGAGGGCCAGCTTCTCGGATTCGAGGTTCTTTTTGCGGATCGCAATCATCGTGTCCTGCTCGATGTCATTGCGCTTCTTCTTGCGGGTCTCGATCTCTTCGGTCAGGCGGGTCAAACCTTCGGCGTCGAAGGCGTTGGTGGGGTTGAACATCTTCATGTCCGCCTGGTCCAGGCTGGTCAGCGAAGCGGTTTCCAGCTCCAGACCGTTATCGGTCAGGGAATTGGCCACCAACTCCTTGACGCCACGGATGTATTCGCTGCGCTTCTCATGGATTTCTTCCATGGTCATGCGCGCCGCCACCGAGCCCATCGCGTCGACAAAACGGCCTTGCACCAGGTCTTTGAGGCTGTCGGGGTTGAGGGTACGGTTACCCAGGGTACGCGCTGCTGCTGCCACCGCTTCGACCGTGGGAATCACCCGTACAAAGAACTCCACGCTCACCTCAATACGCATGCGGTTTTTGGTGATGAGCGACTTCTCGCCCATGCGCCGCACATCGATGCGCAGCGTGTTCATGCTGACCTCGGTGATATCGTGCACGATAGGCAGAACCAGCGCGCCGCTGCCCATGACCACCCGTTCTCCGCCAAAGCCGGTTCGAACAAACGAGAGGTCTTTGGACGAGTGCCGGTACAGCCAATGCAGCAGGTACACAACAATCGCGATAACAATCGCAACCAGGATAACGATAGCAATAATGTCGGCGCCGTTCATAGGTCAAGCCCTCCAAGTCTGAAACGAAAAATCAACAAGAAAACTAATGTGTGCGCACATCACCGGGAACTTCCGGAGTCACGCACCGAGGCGGACAACACGGTCAAGCAAAATGCCACCGTGTTCACCACATCGCCCAGGTTGTAGACGATATTGAGTTTGGCGTCGCTCACGCCACCGGCAAACGCGACGATGAAATAGGTCAGCGGGTACAAGGCCCAGCCGATGGAAACAATCAGCCGCATCCAGAAATAGCCCCGGTGTACGCTGAAGTTGCTGCTCTTGGCGCTGACCTCGCTCATGCGGCCAAAGAACACCTCGCCCAGCACATACAGCCAGCAGGCCAGGCCGATGAGAAAACCCAGCGAGGGGTACATCAGATTGGTCTCGCCCAGGTAGCGCGCCGTCACCATCGCAACCGAGGCGACCAGCAGACGCCAGAACAACCAAGTCGACAGCGGCGCCATGGTGTTCACAAAGAAATACATCACCATCACCTGCAACGGCATGCTGGCAAACCACAGGATGTAGCGGTAAATCGCCGGCATTTGACCGCTGGCCTGCCAGACCTGCCCAGCCTGGAAGTAGTGCAAGGCGCTCACCCCCATGACCAGTCCGGCCATGGTCAAAGGCAGCTTCCACTTGCGCGTAACCCAGCCGGTGCCCATGAACAGCAGCACGGTTGCGGCCAGTGTCAGCAACAACAGCAGCGAAAACGTGCCACTGGCGACATCGGTAGCCTCAAGCAACTTGGTATTCATACAAAGGTCTCCATACGGTTCAATTCGGTCGGGTTCTGGGTGAGGTAGAAAGTCATGATGCGGCGGCGGGTCTTAAATCTGCGTGCGGATGTGCGGCGAGCGGGCGTACAGGGCCACCATGGGCAGGATCAGCAAGCCGAAAATGAACTGCTGCCACTCAAACTTCAGGCCCATGCCAACCAAAAATGAGGTCAGCACCTGCAGAACCAGCACGCCAATGACCGTGAATCCGTAACCGCCTTGGCCTCCGAGCAAGGAGGTGCCGCCCATCACGACTGCGGCCAGGGTCATAAACAAATAAGGCTGCCCGACACCAATGAATCCGCCGCCGCTCCAGCCCAGCAGCAACACACCAGTCAGCGCGGCCACGGTGCCGCTGACCATATAGGCAATCACCCAGTAGCGCCGCTCACTGATCGACAACCGCGCGGCCGAGGTCCGGTTGCCGCCCAGCGCGTACAGATAGCGCCCATACACGGTGTTTTTCATACCGTAGACCAGAACGATGGCGACCACAGCCCAGATCAGGATAACCGGCGGTATGGACAGACCGAAGGTGGTGCCATTCATGGCGGCCAGATTTTTCAACCAGCTGGGTACCACGCCGAACACATTGCCCGCAAAGGCACTGCCGATGCTGGTGACGATCTGGGTCAGGCCGGATACTGCAAAACCAATGCCCAGCGTCAGGATCAAAGCCTGTCCCTGCAAGCGGTAGCTCAGCATGCCGTTGAGCCAGCCAATCAGCGCGCCGAGCAACAGCACGATCAGGATCGCGACCCAGGAGTACATGCCCAGCCCGATGAGGTAGAGCAAAAACACGTTAGATGCGCCAATCACAAAAGGAATCGACAGATCCAGGCCGCCCAGCAGCGCCACCAGCGTCTGCCCGACGCAGGCCAGGCCTAGGAATGCGGCAAACAGCAGCATGGACTTGATGTTCTGGCCAGACGAAAAGCCCTCGATAAAAATGCTGCCCACGGTGAACATGGTGATCAGCACCATCAGCCCGATAAAGGCACTGCGGTTGTCCACGAACAACTGGCTGACCTGAACCGTGAAGACCAGCAAAGCGCACAGCACCAAAAAGGTGACGATGTTGAGCCAATTGAAAAAGCCAGTCACCGTGGCCGATGCGATCAGGAAAATACCCAGAATCACCAACAGGGCGATGATCAAAATCCGGTGGCGGTACACAAAGGCCCGTGCCAGAGCAAAACCGCTGGGACCGTCGCCGCTGTCTTCCGCGCCGAACTTGGCATGTGGCGCGACATAGGCATTCCAGGTCCAGATGACCAGCGCAAAGGTGGCCGCGGTATAAAAAATCAGTTCCTGCAACACCACTTTTTGCACGATGCCCAGGATGAAACCCAGCCCAGCAATCAAAATGGCCAGAATCAGGCCGACCCACTGCAGCGCCGACAGCCGGGTGTACAGCGTCTTGGGCGCCGCACTCATGTGCCCTCCTTGGCCGGCGGCGTTGCATCAGGCTGGCTTGCGGCGTCCGCAGGGACTTCGGCTGGTGCGTCAACCGGCATGACCGCTTCAACGGGTGCGGGTGCGGCTGCAGCAGGTACAGGTGGCGATACCGGCGTCACCGCCAGCGAAGGCGGCATGTGGCTGTTATCCCAGGCCAGGTAGGCTGCCAAGATCAGGAGACTGATCAGGATATAGACCATCCGGGGCGAAAAACGCCGCTGGCGGGTCTGCAAAACCATGGCGCGCGCCACGATCAGCAGCGCAATCGCAAGCAGCAAGGACAAGGCAATGGGCTGGGCCAGCGTGCTACCGGCATCGTGGGAGGCATTCACCTCCTCAAAGAAGAATCCGGTCGCGGCGACAGCATCGGGCGCTACAGGCGGCGGTGCTGCAGGCGGTGGTGCTGCGGCGTCAGAAACAGCCGCAGGCGGCGCGGGCAGGCTGTAGTCAAATTTGGCATGCAGGATAACCCCGGCAAACAGCGTGCTCAACACGATGAAAATGATGGTGGGCGAGATATTGGTAATGCGCCGCTGCAGCCAGGGGATGGCCACTGTTAACAGCAGCGACAAAACCAAAATCAAACCGTAGGCCAGGTCGGTGACAAAACCCTGCACCGCACCGAAGCTGAACGTCGCCAGCACATAGCCGATCAGGAAAAGGTTCACCGCGCCCAACAGAGAGCCGATAACGCCACCGCGCCCGCCCGCCAGGCTGGTGCCGCCCAGCACCAGCGCGGTCACAGCAATCAGCGTGTAGGTCGTGCCTTGGGTAGGATCACCCGACCCGATCAGCGCGGTGTAAGTGAGCGCTGCCAGCGCTGCAAAAACACCGGCAATACAGTGCGCACCCAGGCGGACAATGGTGATACGAACCCCGCTGGTATAGGCGGCACGTTCGTCGGAGCCCATCAGCCGCAGGTGTCCATAAAAAGCGGTGCTGGTAAAGACCAGCCATGCGGCGGTGCTGAGCACCAGAATGACCAGAATCGGGGAATCCAAGGTGGTGCCCAGACCCCAGGAAGACATCCACTCCGGCGCCGTACCGCCGGGACGCGGCAGTATCACCAAATTGATACCGGACAAGGCCAGGTACCCGCTGAGCGCCACGATGATGGGCTGCACCCGCACATAAACAATGATCAGCGCCATCAGCAACTGGTAGGCAACACCCACCGCAATCGCGTACAAAAAGAAGGACACCGGCGACTCCAGCGCGCCCATGCCGCTAAGCACCACCAGGGTCACGTTGATGAAACCCATCAGGGGTCCGATCGACAAATCGACCGTGCCGCGCCCGGCTATCGCCAGCGCCATCAAGGCATAGGTCGCCAGCGCAAGTGGCGTCAGCACAATCACCGCGCTGCCGATACCCGCAGGTGAAATCAAATTGGGGCTGCGCAAGACCGCGATGATCAGCAGCAGAAACAGCAACAGAATCGGCACCAGCATGTATGTGCTGGAGGATGCCGACGCCGGGGCCGTGCTGCTGCCTTCGTTCACGAACGACTGCCTTTTGCGGCTTCGCCGTATTCCACGATCTTGATCCCACTGCGCCCGCTCGCTACCGCGCTGCGCGCAGCAGGAGCCGCACGGTCATCGAATTCCATGATTTTCATGGTGGACTTCACGGCGGGCGCGGGGGCCGTATCCTGGCGCACAGCGGCTGATGCGACAGGGGCAGCCCGCCCGCTGGCAGCGCCGCCGGTGTTGAATTCCATGATCTTGATCTTCGGGCGCGCGCTGGAGGACGATGACGCTGGAAGGTCGGGTTGGACATCCGACGCGTCCGGCGTGGCACGCGCCCCGCGCAAAGCTTCCAGACTGGGTGCATCGGCGTGGGATGGCTTTTTGTCAAAGCCGGGGTAGGGGCTGCTGCGCCGCTTCCAGTGGTCGGCATCGCCGGGCTGGGGCGTGGTAGCGTCGCCACCAAATTCCACAATTTTCATGGGCTCCTCCTCAAAAGCGGGGTCGACATCAACGGGGTGCACCTGGCCAGCCCGGGTCTGGCCGAACATGGCCTCCAGAATCGGGGTGGGGTGGATGTCCGGGCCAGTGAACTCGTCAAAAACGCTGCCATTGCGAAACACCAGCACACGGGAACAAAATCCGACAAATTCTTCAATCTCGCTGGACAGATATATCACCGACTTGCCCTGCGCGGCAAACTCCCGCAGGTGGCGGTACAACTCAGCCTTGGCACCGACGTCAATGCCGCGCGCGGGGTCGTTCAACACCAAGATATCGGGATTCAGGGCGAAAGCCCTACCGATCAGCACCTTTTGCTGGTTACCGCCACTCAGCGAGGTGATTTTGTTGCTGCGTTCGCCCATGCGGATTGCCAAGCGCTCGACTTCCCAATCAAAAATTCCCACCAAATCAGACCA
>CANIRI010000092.1 GCA_947469815.1 Comamonadaceae bacterium
CAGTTCTTGGGTTTTGACTTGCCCTGGGGCCGTTGGCCCTGGACTATCCACTCGGCGGGTTGGGGTATTGTGGTCAACATCGTGTTTTGCGTGGTGGTCTCGTGGATTTCCAATTACAAGAACGACCGCGCGCATCGGCAGGCCTTTCACCGCTTTTTCGCCGCAACGGTGGCCATGCCACTGCGGCAGCGGTTTTTGCGTCCGGTGGCCTGGTCCTTGACGCTGGTTTGGTTTTTCTTCGCAGTGGGTCCCGGTGCGATTCTGGGCAATGACTTGTTGGGCGCACCCAACGGCGGCATCGCGGCCTGGGTGGGGGGTATTCCTTCGCTGTGGCTGTGGCAAATGATCTGGTGGGCGCTGGGTGTCATGGTGCTGTGGCTGCTGGCCTATCCCATGCGCATGGCAAGCCCGCCTGGCCCGGAACAGATGGATCTGATTCGGCAGCAAGCCCCCGGGTGAGCTTTTTTTACCGCGTATTCAAGCAATGCATATCTCATTAATTTTCATCATGAAGGAGCCCTTATGGCAACAGATCTGAAAAGCTGGGCAGTGAAGTTCAAGACCCTGTCCGACAGCGACAAGGCCATCGCCGCGATGGCCCGCTACTACACCTGCAGCTACATGTGGGATATGGGCGAGGCCAAGGTGATTGTGGAAATGCTCGACGGCAAAGTGCGCCACATCAACACCGACCCGGCACCGCTGGACGCCTACGACTTTGCCTTGCGTGCCAGTGCGCAGACCTGGCGCGAATTTGCCCGCCCCGTGCCGCGACCGATGTTCCATGGCATTTGGGCTGCGAGCTTCCGCCACGATCTGAAGATGGAGGGCAATATCCTCATCATGATGCAGAACCTGCGCAATTTCACCCTCCAATTCGAGCTGCTGCGCAAATGCGGCGTTCCGGTCTGATCCGCCCCACCACCCATTTTTTATCGCGAAGGACACCACCATGGCACGCCATTCACCTGTCACCGGCCGCTACGTCACCATCGATGTGGACGGCATGGAATACAAAGTTTTCTACCTGCAAAACGGCACCGGCCAGCCCGTTATCTGCCAGCACACCGCTGGCTGCCATAACCACCAGTGGCGCGGTTTGCTGGAGGACGAAGAGATCACCAAGCACTACAACGTGATCGCCTATGACCTGCCGCGCCACGGTAAGTCAGACCCGCCGCACAACTCCAAATGGTGGGAGTCCGAGTACAAGCTGACTGCCGACCACTATGTGAACTTCATCATGAAGCTCTGCGATGCCTTGGAATTGCGCGACCCGATTTTTATGGGCTCCTCCTTTGGCGGCAATGTGGCGCTGCAATTGGCCCTGCGCCACCCCGATCGCTTCAAGGCGGTGATTCCCGTCGAGGCCAGTGACTATGCGCCCGGATTTTTCCTGGATTGGTGGCGTCATCCCCACTCCAATGCAGCGCAGGTGTGCGCCAGCGGCGTTTGGGATCTCATGGCGCCGCAATCCCCCGAGATGGACCGTTGGTTGACCTGGTTCTATTACAGCCAGGGCTCCGAGTCGTTCAAAGGCGATTTGTATTTCTACTCAGTCGACCACGATCTGCGCGAGGACCTGGAGCGCATCGACGGGCGCAAGTGCCCGGTGATCATGATGACCGGCACCTACGACTACCTGACCACACCCGAGATGACCGAAAACACCGCCCGGCGCATCAAGGGCGGCGTCTACATCGAGATGGAAGACATCGGGCACTTCCCGATGAGCGAGAACTACCCCGTTTTCAAGGTCTATCTCAAAGAAGCACTGCGCATCATCCGCGAGCGCAAGGGCTGATACCGGTATGCGTCCTGCCCGTATCCGTGCTCTCGCTGAACAGGCGCTGGTCATACACCAGCCCGGTTGCGATGCGGTGGATTTGCCCGCGCCCTTGACGCCTGGGCCGGGGCTGGACCGCGATGATTTCATCCGCTACGGGCTGGCGCTGCGCCCCGGCTATGACCGGCTGGGCCGGGTGCTGGGGCAGCTTGCCGGTTTGCTCATCCTTGCGCGGCTGGGTAGCCGTTTTGAATCTGATTGGCCCACCGTTGCGACCGTGGTCGAGCAGGCGCTGCATGCCGAGTCCGAGTTGCGCGGCGTCGTTGCGCCGGTGGGCGCGCACCGGCACCACGCTTGCCTGCTGGGCGCTCTGCAGGCGACTTTGGCCGTGGTGCGCGCTTTCAGTCAGACCTTGCCACGGGGCGAGGGTTTGCACACCCGCCTGGACGCCTGGACCCGCGATCTGCAAGCGGCCGGGCGCACGCTCAGCGGCTGCGCCATCGAAGGTCTGGGCTTGATGCCGCTGGACTTCAGCCAGGCCTGCTGCAGCTGTGCTGCGGCACCCGTGGCTGCCACGACCACCTATTGAATACCCCGCATACATCAGGAATTTTCATGTCGCAATACTCCATATGGGTCCTGGAATACGCGTACGTCAGCCAGTGCGCGGTCAGTAGCGTGATTTATGGCGCGCACAACCAGGGCATCCGCAAGCTGCCGTACTGCTATGTGCTGATCAAGAGCAAGGACCACATAGCCATGGTGGATGTCGGCTACAACGACAAAGAGTACGGGCGTTACATTGCTGAAAAATTTCTCGTTGAAAACTGGCATTCACCCGCCGACGTGCTGGCGCCTTGCGGCATCCGTCCGGAGGACGTGGACACCATTTTTATCACCCACGCCCACTTTGATCACATGGGCAATACGGATGCGTTCCCCAACGCCACTTTTTATATCCAGGAACGTGAGCTGAGCAAATGGATATGGGCCATGTCCTTGCCTGACCGACTGCGTTACATGATGGTGGCGACCGATCCGTCGGATGTCTTGCGTGCGGCTGATCTCGCCCGCCAGGGCCGCTTGCGCTTGGTGCAAGGGGACATGCAGGATGCCATTCCTGGCATCGATCTGCACGCCGCGCCTGACACGCATACCTACGGCTGTCAGTGGGTCCATGTGCGCAACGACATGCAAACCCAATCACGGGACGGTTGGGTGCTGGCTGGTGATTTGATTTACGTCTACGAAAACCTCGAAGGCACCGGTGGCGACAAGATGTATGTACCCGTTGGGCTGGCTTTCGGCAGCATCACCAACTTGGTGATGACCACAGAGGACATCATGAAGTCCGTCGACTACGAGGTCAAGCGTGTGATTCCTGTTCACGAGGAACGCTTGAAGGAAGTCTTTCCTTCGCGTGTATTGGCCAACGGGTTACGCATCAGCGAAATTTGTCTCGCTAGCGGGCAAAAATCTTTGGTTTCCTGATTCATTTGATTCCACCCCGGACCGATCCATGGCATTCATCCAGTACATCACCCAGATCCACCTTGACTTTGGTGTGATCTCCAAGCTTCGCGAAGAGTGCGAGCGTACGGGGATGCGCAAGCCGCTCATCGTCACCGACGCGGGCGTGCGCGCCGCTGGGGTACTCGACCGGGCCTTGGCGGCCTTGGGCGATCATCCCTGTGCGGTCTTTGATCAAACGCCTTCCAACCCAACCGAGGCGGCGGTGCGCGCGGCCGTGGCGCTGCTCAAAAAAGAAGGTTGCGATGGACTGATTGGCGTGGGCGGCGGCTCCAGTCTGGACCTTGCCAAAGGGGTTTGCATTGCAGCCACCCATGAAGGCCCGCTGAAAACCTACGCCACCATTGAGGGCGGCAGTCCCAGGATCACGGAGCGCGTGCTGCCCTTCATCGCAGTGCCGACAACGGCGGGCACGGGCAGCGAAGTGGCGCGCGGTGCCATCGTCATCGTTGACGATGGGCGCAAACTGGGTTTTCACAGCTGGTTTTTGGTGCCGAAGACGGCCATTTGCGATCCCGAGTTGACCCTTGGCTTGCCGCCTATGCTGACTGCGGCCACCGGCATGGATGCGATTGCGCACTGCATGGAAACGTTTATGGCACCGGCGGTCAACCCGCCCGCAGACGGCATTGGCCTGGACGGACTGGCCCGTGGCTGGAGCCATATCGCGCGCGCCACCGCAAACGGTGGTGATCGCGAGGCGCGCTGGAACATGATGAGCGCCAGCATGCAAGGTGCACTGGCCTTCCAGAAGGGGCTGGGATGCGTACACAGCCTGAGCCACAGTTTGGGCGGCGTGAATCCCCGTTTGCACCACGGCACCCTGAATGCCCTGTTTTTGCCGGCTGTGGTGCGTTTTAACGCTGCTGCGCCATCGATTCAAAATGAGCAACGGTTGCAGCGCATGGCGCAAGCCATGGGGCTGGGCGCTTGCGACGCCGGCGGAGACGCGATAGCGGACGCGATTCGCGCTATGAATGCCCGCCTGGGCCTGCCCGCTGGTCTGGGGGCGCTGGGCGTGACCGCCGACCTGTTCGAGCGCGTGATCGATGGTGCGATGGCCGACCATTGCCACAAGACCAACCCGCGCATCGCGACCCGGGACGACTATCGCGAGATCCTCGACGCGTCGATCTAAGCGTCGCATGCGGTGACCCGCCTTGCGGGTTATTGCGCGCGGGCGTATGGCCATAATGCGCATTGATTCAAGACCTCGAAAGCCTGTGTGGAAGCTTTACTGATTTCAACCGGCATTGTGGCCCTCGCCGAAATTGGCGACAAAACCCAGTTACTGGCTTTTTTGCTGGCAGCCCGATTCAAAAAACCGCTGCCCATCATCGCGGGCATTTTGTGCGCGACGGTGGTCAACCACGGGTTGGCGGGCGCGCTGGGGGCGTGGATCACGGCCAGTTTGAGCCCGGAGATCTTGCGCTGGGTCCTGGGCGCCTCCTTCATCGGTATGGCTGTGTGGACCCTGATCCCGGACAAGATCGAAGATGACGAAGGCGATATGGGCGGGCGCTGGGGCGTTTTCGGGGCGACGCTGATCACCTTTTTTCTGGCCGAGATGGGCGACAAAACCCAAATCGCCACCATCGCCATGGCGGCGCATTTCCCCGACCCGGTGCTGGTGGTGGTGGGAACCACTTTGGGCATGCTGATTGCCGATGTGCCCGCAGTGTTCATCGGTGACCGCCTGTCAGCCAAGATTCCCATGCGCTTGGTGCACGGCATTGCTGCGGCCCTGTTCGCCGTGCTGGGGGTGGCCACACTGCTGGGTGCGGGCGCGAACTTTGGCTTGTAGCCGTCTGGCGGAAGCTATAGTTGATACCAAGATTGCCAGGAGTTGCTATGAATGCCATTACCAACGTTCGTTCTGCGCCCGCTGAGCCGCAGGCCAAGCAAGTGCCAAAGCGGGTGGCCGACGGTGCCGCTTTGGAGCGCGCCCAAGCGCAGGCCCGCGCCGCGCAGGTGTCCCAGGCCCGCGACCAACTGGACCGCGTGCAATCCGAGCGCCGCGAGACGTCCAGCCCACCGAAAGAAAAGGGTCGTTACGTGGATCGTCAAGCGTGAGTTCCCCCGCACAGAAGTCTTATCCGTCGCTGGAGCAGCTGGTTGGCCGAACACCGCTGGTGGCGCTGCAGCGCATCGGCACAGGTAACGCCGCCCCGCGCAACAATGTAGTTCTCGGTAAGTTGGAAGGCAACAACCCTGCGGGCTCAGTCAAGGACCGCCCGGCGCTGGCCATGATTGCGCGGGCGCAGGAGCGCGGCGATATTGCGCCGGGTGACACCCTGATCGAAGCCACCTCGGGCAATACCGGCATCGCTTTGGCCATGGCCGCTGCGATCAAGGGCTACCGCATGGTCTTGGTGATGCCCGAGGATTTGTCCATCGAGCGCGCCCAGACCATGAGGGCTTTTGGGGCCGAACTCATTCTCACCCCCAAGGCGGGCGGCATGGAGTCGGCGCGCGACCTGGCGCTGCAGATGCAGGCCCAGGGCAAGGGCCGGGTGTTGGACCAATTCGGCAATGGGGACAACCCGCGTGCCCACTTTGAGACCACCGGGCCGGAAATTTGGGCTGACACACGGGGTCAGGTCACCCACTTTGTGAGCGCCATGGGCACCACCGGCACGATTACCGGCGTGGGGCGTTTCCTCAAGCAGCAAAACCCCGGTATCCAAATCATTGGCGCGCAGCCGTCCGATGGTTCGCGCATTCCGGGTATCCGCAAATGGTCGCCCGAGTACCTGCCGGGGATTTACGACGCCAGCGTTGTCGACGAAATTCGCCTGGTCAGCCAGGCCGACGCCGAAGAAATGGCCCGGCGCATGGCGCGCGAGGAGGGGATTTTTGCCGGCATATCTGCGGCGGGCGCGTGCTGGGTAGCGCAGCAGATCGCCGCGGAGGTGCGCGACGCGACCATTGTGTTCATCGTCTGCGACCGGGGTGATCGCTACCTGTCCACCGGCGTATTCCCCGCCTGAGCCAGCGCGCCGTGACCGACACCGCATTGCCCATCATTGACAAGTCTCTGGATACGCGTGGCTTGAACTGTCCGCTGCCAATTCTGAAAGCCAAAAAAGCGCTGGCTGAACTGGTCTCCGGCCAGGTGCTCGAAGTCATCAGCACAGACCCCGGCTCCCTGCGCGATTTCCAAGCTTTCACCAAGCAAACCGGCCACACCCTGCTGCGCCAAACAACCCTGGGTGCGGACCACATCCACGTCCTGCAGCGCCGGTAAATTAATTGGGGTCAGATTCCGATTTTTTGCGCCGCAGGCGCATCAGCAAGGTGACGGCGATCACCAGATTCAGCAGGTTCCAGCCGATGCCGTTCAGAAAAGCCGCATGGTAGGAGCCGGTCAGATCAAACACCTTGCCCGACATCCAACCACCCAGCGCCATGCCCAGCATGGTGAACATGATGACTGTCCCAACCCGCACGCCAAGCTGTTTGGGGGAGAAATTCTCGCGCACCACCAGCGCATAAGACGGGACGATACCGCCTTGGAAAAGGCCGAACATGGCCGATACGATATACAGCGGCACCAGGCCGTCAAAGGGCAGAAACAGCAGCAGCGCCGTGCATTGCAGCGCCGAGCCCAGCACCAGCGTGCGGATGCCGCCGATGCGGTCCGACAGCGCGCCGGAGACCAGGCGGCTGATGATGCCGCAGGCCAGCATGATGGACAGCATTTGCGCACCCTGCGCCGCGCCAAAACCCAGGTCGGTGCAATACGCCACGATATGCACCTGTGGCATGGCCATGGCCACGCAGCAGGACAGGCCGGCCACGCACAGCGCGGCTGTCGCGATGTTGGGCGGTAGGTCGAAAGGGCGTTCGCGCTGCTGGTCCACGCTGGATGGCCCCGTAGCTGCTTGCGCGCTGGGCGCTGCCTGGCGCATCAGCAGGGCCAGCAAGCCCATGCTGCAGGTGCAAAACAGGCCGACTCCGATGTAGGTGGCGCGCCAGCCCTCTGTCGCAATAAAGTGCTCCATCACCGGCGGCCACACAGCGCCTGCCAGATAGTTGCCGCTGGCGCAGACGGCCACCGCAATACCGCGGCGGCGCGCGAACCACAGCGCGGTGTCGGCCATCAGCGGTGCAAAAGTGACCGCGCAGCCCACCAGCCCGATGAGCACGCCATGGGCCAGGGCGAATCCGAGGATCGTATTGGAGAGGGCTGCAAGTACAAAGCCGGCACCAATAGCCAGCGATGCGCCCAGCAGGGGCCGGAACAGGCCGAAGCGGTCACTGAGGCGGCCCATCAGCACGCCGCCCAGACCGAAGCCAATCATCATCAGGGTGTAGGGCAGGGCTGCATCGGCGCGGCCGATTTGGAACTCGGCCTGCACCACCGGCAACACCACCGGAATCACCCACATGCCGGCGTTGCCAATCGTCATGATCAGCAGGGACACCAGCAGCCGGAACCAAGCGTACGGCGAATCCACCACGGCGCGCGAGGGACTCGACGCCTGGGCCGGATTGTTCACAGGCTTATTTGTACAAGACCTCTGGCAACCACATTCCGATACCGGGGAACACGTACAACATGATGATGGCTATGACCTGGATTCCCATGAACGGCATCATGCCCGCGAAAATTTGATTCAGGGTCACGTGCGGTGGGCTCACACCCTTCAGGTAGAAGGCTGCCATGGCCACCGGTGGGCTGAGGAACGCCGTTTGGAGGTTCAACGCCACCAGCAATCCGAAGAACAGGGGGTCGATTCCAAAGTGTGGCAGCAGCGGGATGAAGATCGGCATGAAAATCACAATGATCTCGGTCCATTCCAGCGGCCA
>CANIRI010000093.1 GCA_947469815.1 Comamonadaceae bacterium
GCAACCTGGGCACCCCCGACGCGCCGACCCCTGCTGCCGTGCGCCGCTACCTGGCCGAGTTTTTGAGCGACCACCGCGTGGTCGAAATCCCGCGCCTGCTGTGGCTGCTGATCCTGCACGGCATCATCCTGCGCTTTCGTCCGGCCAAGTCGGCAGCCAAGTACGCCAGCATCTGGACGGCCGAGGGTTCACCACTGAAACTCTGGACCGAAAAACAAGCGGCGCTCCTGCAACACGCGCTGATGGCGCGTGGCGAGCAGGTTCTGGTGCGGTGGGCTATGCGCTACGGCAGCACCTCGATCGCCTCTCAGCTCGACACGCTCAAGGCCGAAGGCGTGAACCGCGTGCTGCTGCTACCGGCCTACCCGCAGTATTCCGCCACCACCACCGCCAGCGTGTTCGACGCGGTCTACACCTGGGCCGCGCGCACCCGCACCGTGCCGGAGTTCCGCTTCATCAACCGCTACCACGACGATGCCGGATACATCAGCGCTCTGGCCGCCACGGTGCAGGCCCATTGGGCTGTGCATGGACGCGGCGAAAAGCTGGTGATGAGTTTCCATGGTGTACCCGAGCGCACGCTGCATCTGGGCGACACCTACCACTGCGAATGCCACAAAACCGCGCGGCTGCTGGGCGAAGCGCTGGGCCTGGACACAGCGCAATACCAGGTGACTTTCCAAAGCCGTCTGGGCCGCGCCAAATGGCTGGAGCCCTATACCGAACCCACGCTGATCGCGCTGGCGCAAGAGGGCTTGAAACGGGTGGACCTGATTTGCCCCGGCTTCAGCGGCGACTGCCTCGAGACGCTGGAAGAAATCAATATGGAAGCCCGCGAGGCGTTTCTGGAAGCCGGTGGCGATGCGTTCCATTACATCGCCTGCCTGAACGACCAGCCGGCCTGGATTGATGCTTTGGCGGCGCTGTCACAACAGCACATGGCCGGATGGCCCACCCGCGAGGCTGCCGATGCGGCGGCCCTGCAAGCGTCCCAAGCGGCCGCATTGGCCATGGGCGCGGCGCGCTGAAAGCTGCAAACGTGCCGCAAATTGTGCTGGCCCCGATGGAGGGGCTGCTCGATTGCGTATTGCGCGACGTGCTGACCCGTATCGGCGGCATTGACCGCTGCGTCTCCGAATTCATACGCGTGACCAACACCCTGTTACCCGAGCGGGCTTATTTGCGCGTGGTCCCTGAGCTGGCGCATGGCGGTCGCACGCCCGCCGGGGTGCCGGTGCGTCCGCAGTTGCTGGGCTCGGACCCCCACTGTCTGGCCGACAACGCAGCGCGGGTTGCGGGAATGGGGTGTGACGGCGTGGATCTGAATTTCGGCTGCCCAGCCAAAGTGGTGAACCGCCACGGCGGGGGCGCAGCGCTGCTACAAGACCCTGAGATTTTGTGGCGCATCGTCAGCGCCGTGCGCCAGGCCGTACCCGCGCACCAAATGGTCAGCGCCAAGATGCGCCTGGGCTTTCTGGACGACAGCCGGGCCGTGGAATGCGCGCAGGCTTTGCAAGAAGGCGGGGCGGGCGAAATCGTGGTGCATGCACGCACCCGCGCCGATGCCTACCGGCCACCGGCCTACTGGTCGCGCATCGCTGATATCCGCGCCGCCATCCACACGCCTTTAGTGGCGAATGGCGAGATTTGGAATACCGAGGACGCCAGCCGCGCGCGGCGGGAATCGGGTTGCATGGATGTGATGCTGGGGCGCGGCATCGTCACCGACCCCGGCCTGGGCCGCAGCCTGCGGGCCCTGGATGCGGGTGAGACCGGCGCGGCAACCAGCTGGGATGACTTGCAGCCGCATTTGCATTACTTCTGGACGGTTGTGCGCGCCCGGCTGGAACGGCGCCAGCAAGCCGGAAGACTCAAGCAATGGCTGAACTTCCTGAGGCGCAAGCATCCACAGGCGCAGGCTGCGTTCACCAGCTTGCGCACGGTACAAGACCCCAGCAGCGTGGACGCCTGGTTTGCACTCCAGGCACAGCAGGCCGGGCAAGCCGCCGGTTCAGCCGCCCCAGCCGCCCTAGCTACTTAAGCGCGCTGCGCGGTTCTTGAGCAAGCGCGGCAGCAGCAACACTGCAGCGATCACCAGCAAAATCGCCAGCGACATCGGGCGCTGCACGAACACCAACCAGCTGCCCTCGCCAATGGACAAGGCATTGCGCATCTGCGCCTCGGCCAGCGGGCCCAAAATCATGCCCACCACCACCGGTGCGGTCGGAAAACTGAAGCGCCGCATCACCAGGCCCAGCACGCCAATGGCGTACAGCAGCACCAAATCAAAGGCGCTTTGCCGCATGCCGTAAGCACCCACCGTGGCGAATACCAGGATGCCGGCGTAGAGCTGCGGGCGTGGCACCTTCAGCAACTTCACCCACAGGCCTACCAGCGGCAAGTTGAGAACCAGCAGCATCACGTTGCCGATGTACAGCGAGGCAATCAAGGCCCAGACCAAGGCTGCCGAACTGCTGAAGAGCTGGGGGCCGGGTTGTATGCCGTAGTTTTGGAATGCGCCTAGCAGCACGGCGGTGGTGTTGCTCACCGGGATACCGAGTGTCAGCAGCGGAATCAAGGCCGTGGTCACGGTGGCGTTGTTAGCAGCCTCAGGACCCGCCACGCCTTCAATCGCGCCGCTGGTGCCGAACTCGGCCAGGGCGTCTCCCGTGGCCAGCTTTTTCTCGGTGGCGTAACTCAAAAAGGTCGGGATCTCGGTGCCGCCGGCCGGGATACAGCCAAAGGGCGCACCGATGGCGGTGCCACGCAGCCAGGCGGGAATCGAACGCCGCCAATCCAGCGCGCTCATGCCGACCCGGCCCATGCGGTTGCGCGACTCCTCCACCCGGCCTTCGAACAAGACCGCGTGCAAGGCCTCGGCCACCGCAAACAGGCCTACGGCCACCAGCACGATTTCCACCCCGTCCAGCAACTCGGGCACGCCCCCGGTGTAGCGCGCCTGCCCGGTAATCTGGTCCATGCCGACCAGCCCCGCTGCCAGTCCGATAAACAGGGATGTCAAACCGCGCAAGGTGCTTTGACCCAACACCGCGCTGACCGTGGTCAGGGCCAGCAACATCAGGCAGAAATATTCCGGCGGACCGAGCTTGACCGCGTAATTCGCCACCACCGGGGCAAACAGCGTCACGAACACGGTGGCAATCGTGCCCGCCACAAAGGAGCCGATAGCCGCGGTGGCCAGCGCAGCACCGGCGCGTCCGCTCTTGGCCATTTTGTTGCCCTCCATGGCCGTAACCATGCTGGCGGTCTCGCCCGGCGTGTTGAGCAAAATCGAGGTGGTGGAGCCGCCGTACATCGCGCCGTAGTAAATCCCGGCGAAAAAAATCATGGACGCCGTGGCTTCGACCTTGGCGGTGATGGGCAACAGCATGGCCACCGCCGTGGCCGGGCCAATGCCCGGCAAAACACCGACTGCGGTACCCAGCGCGCAGCCCACCAAAGACCACAACAGATTGATGGGCGTGCCCGCAGTGGCAAAGCCGCCCAATAGTTGCTGCCAGATGTCCATCACAGCCACCCGCTTTTGGTGAGCGCGGGCAGGCTAATTGCCAAAAATTGCGTGAACAGCCAGAACACGGGTGCCGAAATGGCCACGCCGCTTAGGGCATCGCGCAGCGTGACGGCCCAACCGCGCGCGGTCTGCTGCTCGGCACCGCGCAAGCCACGCGCGGCACAGGCAAAGCACAGGGCGCAACTCAGAATGAATCCGATGTGCGTGATCAGCAGGGCATTCAGCAAAAGACCGGCTGACATCCAGGCAAAACCGCGCCAGTGGGGGCCAGCGGCCGGCGTCGTCAGCGCATCCATGTCGGTATAGCCACCGGCGCGTGCCGCACGGATCAGGCCGATGCCGCAGCACACCAGCGCCAGGGCGACCACCCAGGGCAAAAAATTTGGGCCCACACCGGCGTAACCGGCCTCGGATGAAATCGACGTCGCCCCCCAGCCAATGGACAGCCCGGTCACGGCAACCGCAGCACCCAGAAAAGTCTGTCGCGCCGGGCTGTGCCCCTGTGCGATCACACCATGCCTGAAAGGTGCATGATGCCGCGCAGCCGCGCGAATTCGTCGTCCACAAAATCGTCAAAAGCCTTGCCGGTGAGCAAAGCCGGCGTCCAGGTGTTTTTCTCCAAGGCCTCGGCCCAGGCTTTGCTCTTGCTCGCTTTGACCACCATATCGGTCAGGGCGGCGCGCTGCGCCGCCGTGATGTCCGGCGCGCCATACACCGCGCGCCAATTACCCAGCACCACGTCATAGCCCTGCTCTTTGAGCGTAGGAATATCGATACCGGGCAAACGCTTTTCCGAGGTCACGCCGATGGGGCGCATCTTGCCGGACTTGATGTGTTCGGAAAACTCGCTGTAACCGCTGCCGCCCACTGTCACATTGCCACCCAGGATGGCGGCGATCGCCTCGCCGCCGCCGCGAAAAGCGACGTAGTTGACCTTCTTCGGATCGACGCCGGTCTTGGTTGCCATCAAGGAGGAGCAAATGTGCTCGGTCGAGCCACGCGAGCCACCAGCCCACTTGACGCTGCCCGGGTCTTTTTTCAGCTGCTCGACCACGTCCTTCATGGTTTTCAGGGGAGAGTCCGCAGGCACCACAAAGACGTTGTACTCGCTGGTCAAACGGGCTATCGGGGTGATTTTTTCCATGCCAATCGCCGATTTCGAAGTGATGATGCCGCCAACCATGACCGCTCCCGTCATGATCATGCTGTTGGGGTCACCCTTGGCGGAGTTGAGAAACTGCGCCAACCCCAGCGCGCCCGCAGCACCGCCCTTGTTTTCGTACTGCACGGTATCGGCAACCTTGGCGTCGAGCAGGGCTTTGCCCAGTTCCCGCCCTGTGGTGTCCCAGCCGCCACCCGGGTTGGCCGGGATCATCATCTTCACATTTGCCCCAGCGCGGGCCTGCATGGAGGCACCCCCTAAAAGCGCCGCAGCGGCCAAGGATTTCAAAAATACATCACGACGCATCACAGGCTCCAAAGGGTGGTAAACCCCAGTATCATGCCGCGCGATCATGACCATGGCGAAGCCCATTAACTAGGTAGAAACCCTTATTCCCACCACCCCCGTCAACCTACCCGTTCGCATTGACAAATGGCTGTGGGCCGCGCGCCTTTACAAGACCCGCTCGATCGCCAGCGAAGAGGTCAGTCTGGGCCGGGTGCAGGTGAATGAACAGGACGTGAAGCCGGCGCGCGAGATGCGCGTAGGCGACCGGCTGCGGCTGCGCCAAGGGCGGGTGCTGCGCGAATTGATCGTCAGGGGCTTGAGCCACCAACGCGGACCGGCTCCGGTTGCGCAACAGTTGTACGAAGAAACGCCGGAAAGCATCCAAACCCGCGCCGAACTGGCCGAGCGCATGCGCCTGGCACCGGAGCCGGCCGCCACGATGGAACACGGCCGCCCCACCAAGCGCGAGCGGCGTGATTTGCAAAAAGGCTGGGACAAGCGCTGGAGCGCCTCCATCGACGATTAGCCGGAGATAATGCGAGTTGGCCGCCATGTGCGCGGCAGGTAACCCACAACGTTCTTTTTATGTCCCAGAGTCTTCCCTCCTCCGCGCCTATTTCCCCCGTTGGCGACATCGTTGCCGAACTGCGCGCCGGTCGCATGGTGATTCTGGTGGACGAAGAAGACCGCGAAAACGAAGGCGATCTGGTTCTGGCGGCAGACCATGTCAGCGCCGAGTCGATCAATTTCATGGCGCGCTTCGGGCGCGGGCTGATTTGCCTGACCCTCACGCGGGAGCGTTGCGAGCGCCTGGCGCTGCCGCCCATGGCGACCCGCAACGGCACCAAGCACGCCACCGCCTTCACCGTATCCATCGAAGCGGCCCAGGGCGTCAGCACCGGCATCAGCGCAGCCGACCGGGCCCGCACGGTGCAAGCGGCGGTCGCACCGAAAGCCGTGGCCGGCGATTTGGTGCAGCCGGGCCACATTTTTCCCCTGCAGGCGGTGGACGGCGGCGTGCTGATGCGCGCTGGCCATACCGAAGCGGGTTGCGATCTGGCGGCGATGGCGGGTTGCTCGCCCTCTGCGGTGATCTGCGAAATCATGAACGACGACGGCACCATGGCCAGGCTGCCGGATTTACAGGTATTTGCCGCCCACCACGGGCTGAAGATTGGCACGATTGCCGCGCTGATTGAACACCGCAGCCGCGAATCGTCCCTACTGGAAAAGCTGGGAACCCGCAGCCTGCAAACTGCCCACGGACCGTTCACGGCCCACGCCTTTCGCGACACCGCCGGTCAGGGCGTGCACCTGGCTTTGGTGGTCGGGGAATGGGCGCCCGGCGATGTGGTCAGCGCCCGCGTGCACGAACCGTTATCGGTGCTGGACGCGCTGGAAGTGGGCCGCAGCATGCACTCCTGGAGCCTCGACGCTGCCCTGCAGCACATTCAACAAGAGGGACGCGGCGTGGTCGTTCTGCTCAACGGTGGCGAAAGCAGTGAGCAACTGCTGGCGCAGTTTGAAGGCACCGCGCGGTCGGCGCAGGCACCGGAGCGCGGACGGCACGATTTGCGCACCTACGGCATTGGCGCACAAATCCTGTTGCATTGCGGCGTGCGCCGCATGCGGTTGATGGGCAGTCCACGGCGCATGCCCAGTTTGGTTGGCTACGGATTAGAAACGGTTGGCTACATCAGCCAAACCGATAAATAGATTACGGATAAGGAGATTTATGTTTGGAGCAAACAAGGGCGCAGTCCCGCAGAAGGACACGGCTTTGAACGGCAAGGGCCTGCGCATTGCGATGGTGCAGGCGCGCTTTAACACGCCGGTCACCGATGCGCTGATGGCGCACTGCAGCCAGGAGTTGATGGCGCTGGGCGTGAGCGAGCGCGACATCGAGCATTACAGCGTTCCCGGCGCACTCGAGATTCCGGTTGTGTTGCAGGCGCTGGCAGAAAACGCCAAGCACGATGCACTGATTGCGCTGGGCTGCATCATCCGCGGCGAGACCTACCACTTTGAGCTGGTGGCCAACGAATCGGGCGCGGGCGTGAGCCGCGTCGCGCTGGACTACCACGTGCCGGTGGTGAATGCCATCCTCACCACCGAAAACCTGGCGCAGGCCGAAGCCCGTCAGGAAGAAAAAGGCCGCGAGGCTGCGCGGGTGGCGGTGGAAATGATCAATCTGCTGGATCGCATCGGCTGATGGTCCAGTCCACCATGCCCCCCGCCGCGTCCGATTCCGCAGACGCTGGCGCACAGCCCAAAGCGCTGAAGTACCCCAAAAAGAGTGCCCGCACCCGTGCCCGCGAGTTCGCGTTGCAAGGCCTGTACCAGCATCTGGTCGGCAAAAACCCACCCGATGAAATCGACCCGTTTACCCGCGACCTGATGGGCTTTCACAAAGCCGATGCGGCGCATTTCGATGCGCTGCTGCACGGCTGTATCGCCCAGGCTGCAGTGCTGGACGCACACATCGCGCAAAAAGTGGACCGTCCGCTGGCCGATTTATCGCCGATCGAGCATAGTGTGCTGTGGATTGGCACTTATGAAATGCTGCATTGCATGGATGTACCCTGGCGCGCGGTCATCAATGAATGCATTGAGCTGGCCAAAGAGTTCGGTGGAACCGATGGCCACAAATACGTGAACGCCGTACTCAATGGCCTGGCCCCGAGCTTGCGCGCTGAAGAAGTGCGGGCCCACCGGGCCACCCCCGCAGCCCCATGAAAATCAGCCAACGCGCCCACAACATCACGCCTTTTTATGTGATGGAGGTGGGTAAAGCGGCAGCCGAGTTGGGCGCGCAGGTGGCCGACAGCGACCAGCCCATGGTGTTTTTGAATATCGGAGAACCGGACTTCACCGCGCCCCCGCTGGTGCAAGAGGCGGCTGCGCGGGCAATTCACAAGGGGCTGAGCCAGTACACCCCCGCACTGGGTCTGACTGCGCTGCGGGAACGCATCAGCCACTGGTACAGCCAGCGCTATGCGCTGGACATCGCGCCCGAGCGCATTGTGGTGACTGCGGGTGCATCCGCCGCTTTGCAGCTGGCCTGTCTGGCCCTTATCGAAGCGGGCGACGAGATGCTGATGCCCGACCCCAGCTACCCCTGCAACCGGCATTTTGTGAGCGC
>CANIRI010000094.1 GCA_947469815.1 Comamonadaceae bacterium
ACATGCTGGAAACCATGTACGACTCCGGCGGCATCGGCTTGGCCGCGACCCAGGTGGATGTGCATGAGCGTCTGATCGTGATGGACATCTCCGAGGAGCGCAATCAGCCGCTGGTGGTGGTGAATCCCGAGATTATTTGGAGCAGCGAAGCCCGCAAGCTCAATGAAGAAGGTTGCTTGTCGGTGCCGGGCGTATATGACCGGGTTGAGCGCTTTGAGTCGGTGCACGTGCAGGTTTGGGATCTGGACGGCAAGGCGCGCACCATCGAAGCGCAGGATGTGATGGCCATTTGCATCCAGCATGAGATGGATCATTTGTTGGGCAAGGTGTTCGTGGAATATCTCTCGCTGCTCAAGCGCGACCGGATCAAGAAAAAAATGCGCAAAGCCCAGCGTGAGGACGCGCATTGAGACTGGTTTTTGCCGGAACCCCCGAGTTTGCCCGTGTCGCTTTGGCCGCCTTGCATGCGGCTGGTCACGATATCGCCCTGGTGCTGACGCAGCCGGACCGCCCGGCTGGACGCGGCATGAAACTGCAGGCCTCGGCCGTCAAGGAATGGGCACTTGCGCATGGTGTGCCGGTGCAGCAGCCGCGCAGCCTCAGGCTGGATGGCGCGTTCGCAGACGATGCGCGGCAGGCGCAACACGCCCTGGAGCAGGCCCAGGCGGAGGCCATGGTGGTCGCGGCCTACGGCCTGCTCTTGCCACAGTGGGTGCTGGACCTGTTTGCGGCCGGGTCGGGCCTGGGTTGCATCAATATCCACGCGTCCCTGCTGCCGCGCTGGCGCGGCGCGGCCCCGATACACCGTGCCATTGAGGCGGGTGACGCGCAAACCGGTATCAGCCTCATGCAAATGGCGGCCGGGCTGGATACCGGTGACATCCTGCTCAGACGGGCTGTGCCGATCACGCCTCAGGACACCACCGCCAGCTTGCACGATCGCCTGGCTGTCTTGGGCGGGGAGCTTGTTGTCGAGGGCTTGGCCTGCGCGCACCAATGGCAGCCGCAGCCGCAAAGCGCAGACGGCGTGTTGTACGCCGCCAAAGTCGACAAAGCGCAAGCCGCGCTGGATTGGCGTCTGGACGCGGCATTGCTGGCGCGGCGGGTGCGCGCTTTTAATCCGGCACCGGTGGCGCACACCGCGTGGCAAGGCGAGGCCATCAAAGTGTGGGCTGCCCACGCGCTGGCCTCTGAAGCGGCCGCACCAACGCATCCTTTTGGCACGGTGCTGCATGTGGGCGCAGACGGCATTGCGGTGTCGACCGGTAGCGGCATCCTGGTCTTGACTGAGCTGCAGCGTGCGGGTGGAAAACGCCTGGCCGTGGCCGATTTTTTGCGTGGTTTTGCAGTGGTTCCGGGCCGGTGTTTCGACCCGCCCGGCGGGTCTGCTGCGCAGCTCGTGCAGCCGTAGGCGCGCCCATGTTCTGGCATGCGCCGTATTACCGGCATCCCTGTTTCCGTGAGGGCGTTATCGCGCAGCTCGCTATCGCGCCGGGGGTTGCGGCCTGGGGCTTGATGACGGGTGTGGCCATGGTCAAGCTGGGGCTGGGCGTGACCGCGTCCCTGGTGATGACGCTGGTGGTGTTTGCCGGCAGCGCACAGCTGGCGGCGATTCCGCCTTTGTTGGGCGGCGCGCCGATGTGGGTGGTGTTGGTTACGGCTTTTTGTGTGAACCTGCGCTTTGTGGTCTTCAGCGCCCACCTGCGGCGCTACATGATGCATTTGCCGCGCTGGCACCGGCTGACCATGGGTTACCTCAGCGGCGACCTGCCGTATGTGTTGTTCATCCAGCGTTTTCCGCAACCGGCTCAGGACGCGCAAGCCCGGGTGGAACAGATGGCGTATTTGTGCGCCCTGGGCAGCACCAATTGGGCGACCTGGCTGGTGTTCAACCTCGCTGGCGTGTTGCTGGCCCAATGGATTCCCGCCAGCTGGGGATTTGGCTTTGCCGGGGTGCTGGCTTTGTCCGGGCTGCTGTGGTCTTTGGCGGATACGCGGCTGCGCTTGATCTCTGCGGCCACGGCCGGTATCGCCGCCGTGCTGGCTGCGGATTTGCCGCTCAAGCTCAATATTCTGGTGGGCATTGTGACTGCGGTGGCCTTGTGCCTGGCGTTGGAAAAGCACGTGGACCGTGTGTCGGAAGCGGACGCGCCATGATGGACGCATGGATGGCTTGGTTCGCCGAGGCCGCGCAGTGGCTCCATGCGCAGGGCCTGGATCCGCACACCCTGTTGACCTTTGTGTTGATGGGCTTTCTGACCATGGTGGCGCGATCGTTCTTCTTTATTCCGGACGGTGAATGGACTTTGCCGCGCTGGGCCCAACGCGGTTTGTACTACGCCCCGATTGCCGCCCTCACGGCCGTGGTGGTGCCTGAGGTGGTCTTGACCCAGGGCCAGCTCATCCAAACCTGGGAGGACGCGCGACTGCTTGCCATGGCCGCGGGTGCGGTGTATTTCTTCTGGCGCAAGGGCCAAGGCCAGGCGGTCTTGGGTACCATCGTGGTGGGGATGGCG
This sequence comes from Comamonadaceae bacterium, assembly GCA_947469815.1. Lineage (GTDB taxonomy): Bacteria > Pseudomonadota > Gammaproteobacteria > Burkholderiales > Burkholderiaceae_C > Allorhodoferax. The sequence continues at coordinate 2,517 of CANIRI010000094.1, forward strand.
GTATACCTTCCGCTGCACATGGGCCTGGGCTGGTAGCAACTGTCCGGGGCGTTTTCAACCTCAGCATCATCCAGCCATGCAAACTTTACGTTTTTCCGACCTGTGCGCCAGCGGCCAAGTGCGCGGCAAAAGAGTCTTCATACGCGCTGATTTGAATGTGCCGCAGGACGCCAGCGGCGCCATCACCGAAGACACGCGCATACGCGCATCGGTACCCTGTATCCGCATGGCCTTGGACGCCGGAGCTGCCGTCATGGTCACCAGCCATTTGGGTCGCCCCACAGAAGGCAGCTTCAAGCCCGAAGACTCGCTGGCGCCGGTGGCTGAGCGCCTGGGAGAACTGCTGGGCCGCACGGTTCCGGTGGTGGCGGATTGGACCCACGGCGTGGCGATTCATGCAGGCGAATTGGTCTTGCTGGAGAACTGCCGGGTCAACGTGGGCGAGAAGAAAAACAGCGAGGCCCTGGCACGCAAGATGGCCGCTTTGTGCGACATCTTTGTGCACGACGCTTTTGGTACCGCGCACCGTGCTGAAGCCAGCACCTACGGTATTGCCGAATATGCTCCGGTTGCCTGCGCTGGCCCTTTGCTGGCGGCCGAAATGGATGCGATCAGCCAGGCCCTGCTGGCGCCCAAGCGCCCACTGGTGGCGATTGTTGCGGGCTCCAAGGTGTCGACCAAACTCACCATACTCAAAAGCCTGGCGGCCAAAGTCGACCAACTCATTGTCGGTGGCGGTATTGCCAACACCTTCATGCTGGCCGCCGGATTGCCCATCGGCAAAAGTCTGGCCGAGCGGGACTTGGTGGACGAGGCCCGCGCCATCATGGACATGATGCGCGCGCGCGGTGCTGCGGTACCGATTCCCACGGACGTCGTTACGGCCAAGACGTTTGCAGCCGACGCTGCGGCCTCGACCAAGGCTGCCCACGATGTGGCGGACGATGATCTGATTCTCGACATCGGCCCCCAAACCGCTGCCACCCTGGCGGCGCAGTTGCAGCAAGCCGGCACGATTGTTTGGAACGGCCCGGTCGGTGTTTTTGAATTTGCGGCCTTCGAGGGCGGAACCAAGGCGATCGCCCAGGCGGTTGCCGCGTCACCGGCTTTCAGCATTGCAGGAGGCGGTGACACCCTGGCCGCCATTGCCAAATACGGCATTGAAAAACAGGTGGGTTACATCTCCACCGGCGGCGGGGCATTCCTGGAGGTGCTGGAAGGCAAAACGCTTCCCGCTTTCGAGATTTTGAGCCGTCGCGCAAAGACTGTGTAAAGCCTTTGCGGCCTCGCCCGGCGATGTAGGACAATCGGCCCCGGGCAGCTATGGTGTTGCCAGCTACTTCTTCATGGAAAGTCAAACATGTCAAATCGTCGTGAATTCGCAGTGCAGTTGTGTTTCGGTGCCGGTGCTTTGTTGAGCGCTTCAGCTTTTGCAGCGCCCCCTCTTGTTGACGAAAAAGACCCCGCCGCCGCCGGCTTGGGTTACAAGGCCGACGCCGCTGGCGTGGACAAAGCCAAATTCCCTAAATTCGCCGCCGGTCAAAACTGCGCCGGCTGCGCCTTGTACCAAGGTAAAGCCGGTGACGCCGCAGGCGGCTGCCCGCTGTTTGCGGGTAAGCAGGTGTCGGCCAAGGCCTGGTGCAGCGCTTACGCCAAGAAAGCGTAATACCACCGCGCTTCCCCAATGGCCTCCGCTGGAGGCCATTTTTTTTAGCCCACATCGCTCCTACCCATGCCTTTTTCCGCACTCGGCCTGTCCCCGGCGCTCAGTGCGGCCGCGCATGCTGCAGGGTTTGTCAGCGTCACGCCGATTCAGCAGGCGGCGGTTGGCGCGGTGTTGCACGGGCAGGATGTTTTGGCGATTGCCCACACCGGCTCCGGCAAAACGGCGGCCTATTTGCTGCCGCTGCTAGACCGGCTCGCAGTCCGCTCCACAGCACCCACGCGCAGGCGGCCGGTCAGGGCTTTGGTGCTGGTGCCGACCCGCGAGTTGGTGGTGCAGGTGTCCCGCCTGGCGCAGACCTGGGGGCAGGCTTTGGACTTGCGGGTGCGTGCGCTGTTTGGCGGGGTGTCGGTGAACCCCCAAATGCTGGCCTTGCGTGGCGGTGCCGACCTGGTGGTGGCGACACCGGGGCGTTTGCTGGATCTATTGGAGCGCAACGCGCTGACCATCGACGCGTTAGACATGTTGGTGCTCGACGAGGCCGACCGCATGCTGGACGCCGGTTTTGCTGCCGAGTGGGAGCGGATTGCCGCGCAACTGCCCCAGCGCCGCCAAAACCTGTTTTTCTCGGCAACCTTCGCCCCGGCGGTGCAAAGCCTGGCCGATGCATTGCTACACGAGCCGCTGCGCATCGCGCTCGCGCGGAACGCTGCAGCGGCACCAGCCATCAGCCACAGCGCCATCGCCGTGGACGCCGGCCTGCGCACCCGATTGCTGCGGCATTTGCTGGCGCAGTACGCGTGGGATCGGGTGCTGGTGTTCGTTGCCACCAAATTCGCAGCCGAGATCGTGGCCGATAAGTTGCGCAAGGGCGGCATAGCGGCCGAGCCCTTGCATGGCCAACTCAGCCAAGGCAAGCGCAGCCAGGTGCTGGCGGATTTTCAGGCTGCGCGCGTGGCCGTGGTGGTGGCGACCGACTTGGCCGCCCGGGGTATCGATATTGCGCAGATGCCGGTCGTCGTCCATTACGACCTGCCGCGTTCGGCTGACGATTACACCCACCGCAGCGGGCGCACCGCGCGCGCTGGTGATTCCGGTCTGGCCGTGAGTTTCGTCAGCGCCGATACCGAGGCGCATTGGCAGCTGATTTGCAAGCGCCAGGGTTTGGATGCGACCTTGGAGGTGATGGATGGGTTTGAGCCGGCGCACAGCGCCACGCCCAGGCTGCACGACCCGCAAGGTACCGGCGGCATCAAGGGCAAACGCCCCAGCAAAAAAGACAAACTGCGCGCTGCGGCAGCGAGCTCGACCCCGTCTTAAGCCCTGCCGCTCAGAGGGCTGGCTTTTCTTTCAGCGCCAGGGCCCGGGCGTACAGCGCGTTCTTGGATTCCCCGCTGATTTGTGCCGCCAGCTGTACCGCAGTTTTCAAGGGCAGGTGTTCCAAGAGCAGCGCCAACACCCGGTCGTCTTGCACCGCCGCGACCGCGTTGGCTGCCGGGTGCAGCACCAGCGTGAATTCGCCGCGCAAGCGGTTGCTGTCAGCGGCCAGCCAGGTGGCCAATTCGGCAGCGGGCAGGGTGTGGATCTCTTCAAATTGCTTGGTCAATTCACGACCTACTGTCACGGCGCGTGGACCCCAAGCGGCAAGCGCCAGCGCCAAAGCCTCCATGCGGTGGGGAGCCTCCAGCAGTACCACGGCGCGCGCTTGGGCTTGCAGGATCTCCAGCGCCGCTGCGCGCTCGGCAGCCTTGGCGGGCAAAAAGCCCGCGAACACGAACCCTGGCGCTCCTGTGTCGTCAATCCCGGCGGCGCTCAGCAGCGCGGAGACGCTGCTGGCACCTGGCAGCGGGATCACCCGCAACCCCTGGTCGCGCAACTGTGCCACCAAGCGCGCGCCGGGGTCGCTGATGCCGGGTGTGCCCGCGTCGCTGACATACGCGACGCGTTGTCCTTGGCGCAAGCGCGCGGCCACTTCCTGGGCTGCTTGCATTTCGTTGTGCTGGTGTAAGGCCAGCAGTTGTGCGGCCGGTTTGTCGATGCCGTAGGCGCGCAGCAGGGTTTGCGTGTGGCGCGTGTCTTCACAGGCCACCGTATCGGCCAGTGCCAACACGTGCAGGGCCCGCAGGGTGATGTCGGCCAAATTGCCGATGGGTGTGGCCACTACATACAAGCTGCCTTGCGGATAATGCTGTGCACCGGCGGCGGACTGCGCGGCGTGCAGCACTGGGCCGTAGTCTTTGTTTGATAAAGCGCCCATTCATGAATTCCTTCGAACGATCGGGTTCCGCACCGACGACCAAACAGGCCGGGGATGCGGGTGAGGATGCGGCTTTGGCCTTTTTGCAAGACCAGGGTCTGCGCTTGCTGGTGCGCAATTATCGAACCCCTGGCCGAGGGGGCGGCGAGATTGACCTGATCATGCGCGCGCCAGACACCACTCTGGTGTTTGTCGAGGTGCGGCGTAGGCGCTCCACCAGCCACGGCGGGGCGGCGGCCAGCGTCGGCAAACTCAAGCAGCGCCGCATTGTGTTTGCCGCGCAGCATTACCTGGCCCGGCTGCGCGCGCTGCCGCCATGCCGCTTTGATGTGCTGGAGGTCACTCCCACGGGTGTCAACTGGCTGCAGGCGGCATTTGACGCCGGACGCTAACGTCAAAGGGCAGCGGTATCATCCCGACATGCTTGAATCCCGGATCGAACAACATTTCATCGACAGCGCTGACCTCAAATACCAGGCAGCGCCTGTTCTCAGTAAACCCATCGCCCAGGCCATCAGCGCCATCGTCGCCAGCTTGACCAGCGGCGGCAAGGTATTGGCCTGCGGTAACGGTGGTTCAGCAGCCGATGCGCAGCATTTCAGCGCGGAATTCGTGGGGCGTTTTGAGCGCGAACGTCCGGAGTTGGCGGCGATTGCCTTGACCACCGACACGTCCATCTTGACGGCCGTTGGCAATGATTACGCGTTCGACGCGGTTTTTTCGCGCCAGGTGCGTGCCTTAGGTCAACCGGGCGATGTGCTGCTGGCGATCACCACCAGCGGTAATTCTTCCAACATTTTGGCGGCGGTTGAAGCAGCCCATGCCCGCGATATGGTGGTCATCGGTATGACCGGCCGGGACGGCGGCAAGATGGGGTCCATGTTGCGCGAAACCGATGTGCATATTTGTGTCCCGCATCCCCGCACCGCGCGGATTCAGGAGGTGCATATTTTGGCCTTGCACTGCATCTGCGATGGTGTGGATGCCGTGCTCATGGGCGATGACCAGGCAAGTACAGAATGAGAGGCGTTTGTATGAAATTCAGTGTGTCGCTGGTATGGGGTGCATTGTTGCTGCAACTTGGCGGCTGTATTGCAGTTCCCGCGTTGATGGTGGGTGGTACGGCCATGGGAACCCTTGTTGCCACCGACCGCAGAACACCCGGCACGGTCATCGAAGACCGGGGTATCGAAACCAAGGCCGCTTTCCGCATACGCGAGGCCCTGGGCGATGCGGTGCATGTCAATGTGTCCAGCTACAACCGCTTGGCGCTCATCACCGGGGAAGTACCTGATGAGAAGCGCAAAGCCCAAATCGAAAAAATTATCCTGGACGTGGAAAACGTGCAGAAAACGGTCAACGAAGTCGCCATCATGGAAAACGCATCCACCACCGCCCGGCTGCAGGATGGCATCTTGACCTCGCGCATTCGTGCAGCCTTGATCGACGAAAAAAACCTGATCGCTAACGCTTTCAAGGTCACCACCGAGCGTGGGGTGGTCTACATCCAGGGCCGTGCCACGGCCAAAGAAATCGCGCTGATGACCGAAATCGTCAGCGGCCTGAGCGGCGTGACCCGGGTAGTGCGTATGGTGGACGTCCTGACCGAAGAGGACCTGTCCGGCATGTTGCCTTCGCCGCCTGTGCTGCCCAAATGAGGGG
>CANIRI010000095.1 GCA_947469815.1 Comamonadaceae bacterium
AACACCAGTGAGCCTTACAACAGCAGGCCGATGGGCTGGGCAAGGGTGGTGCGGTGAAAGCCGCATCGTCCAGGCTGTAAGGTCATTCACATCGGCTGGCGCTTGACCGGGTACCTTGGCCAAGAGCGAGACAATAGGGTGCTGGCGACGGTGTAAGCGTGTGGCTGCGCGTGCATCAGGGCGAGACCCAAATCAGACCACTAAACATGTAGATCTGCTCGATAAAGGCTGACGGACGGGGGTTCAAATCCCCCCAGCTCCACCATACCCCCTGACAAAGGCAGCTAACGACATACCGTTAGCTGCCTTTTGTTTTGCCCCGCAGCGCGCTGCTACATTCGGCGTCCCGACTTCAAATAGCGAGGCATCCGTGTCCAGAATGTACCTGTGGTTTGCCATCTTGATGGCGCTGATTGCCCCGCTCTACGCCGCTGAAGTGAGCGTCGCGGTTGCAGCGAATTTCGCTGCGCCCATGCAAAAAATCGCCCAGGCCTTTGAGCAAGAAACCGGGCACAAAGCCGTTTTGTCGTTTGGCTCTACGGGCATGCTGTACGCGCAAATCCGCAATGGCGCGCCATACCAAATTCTGCTTTCGGCGGATGCAGAGGCGCCCAATAAGCTGGAGAAAGAGGGCCTGGGCGTGCCTGGTAGCCGCTTCACCTACGCCACGGGTAGCTTGGTGCTGTGGAGCAAGCAGCCCGGATTGGTTGACGACAAAGGGGATGTTCTGCGCACGGCCAAGTTCCAGCGGATCGCCATGGCCAACCCCAAGTTGGCACCCTATGGCGCGGCGGCTATGGAGACGATAAACAAGCTGGGACTCCAGCAGCACCTGCAGGCCAGGATCGTCCAGGGTGACAACATCGCGCAGACCTACCAGTTTGTTGCCACCGAGAACGCGCAACTGGGTTTTGTTGCACTCTCGCAGGTATTTGTCGACGGCAAGATGGCGCAAGGTTCCGGCTGGATCGTGCCCGCCAGTGCCCACGCGCCGATTCGGCAAGACGCTATCCTGCTGGCCAAAGGACAGGACAGTGCGGCGGCGGCTGCATTGCTGCAGTATTTGCGCGGCGAGCGGGCCAAGTCGCTTATCCGTTCTTACGGATACGGGCTGTGAATCACACCGACCCGACTAGACTCCACCGCTATTGAACTCAGGAGTACATCCGTGGCAGTGACTGAAAGCAGCGTCCTTGCGGCGCTTCAAAGCGTGGTGGATCCAAATACCGGCAAAGATTTTGTGAGCGCGCGTTGCGTGAAAAACCTGCGCATCGCGGGCGACACCGTGGACTTTGACTTGGAGTTGGGCTACCCCGCAGCCAGCCAGCTCACCGGCTTTTGCGAAGCCCTGGCCGCTGCGGCGCAAACGCTGGACGGCGTGGTGCATGTGGAAATCCAACCGCGTTTGAACATCTCGGCCCACGCGGTGCAGCGCGGCGTGCAGTTGCTGCCGGGCGTGAAAAACATCGTGGCCGTGGCGTCTGGCAAAGGCGGCGTCGGCAAAAGCACCACGGCGGTGAATCTGGCGCTGGCCCTGGCTGCTGAAGGGGCGTCGGTCGGCTTGCTGGATGCCGATATTTACGGGCCCAGCGTGCCCATGATGATGGGCATCAGCGGCAAGCCCGACACCTCGGACGGCAAGACCATGGAGCCCATGCGCAACCATGGCGTGCAGGTGATGTCCATCGGCTTTCTGGTGGACGCCGACCAGGCCATGATCTGGCGCGGCCCCATGGCGACGCAGGCCCTGGAGCAGTTGCTGCGCCAAACTAACTGGCAGGACTTGGACTACCTGGTGGTCGATATGCCGCCTGGCACCGGCGATATCCAGCTGACGCTGAGCCAGCGGGTTCCCATGACCGGTGCGGTCATCGTCACCACGCCGCAGGACATTGCCCTGCTGGATGCGCGCAAAGGCATCAAGATGTTCGAGAAAGTGGGCGTGCCTATTCTGGGGATCGTCGAGAACATGGCGGTCCACGTGTGCACCCAGTGCGGTCATGTGGAACACATCTTCGGGGCCGACGGAGGCCGCCAGATCGCTGCGCAATACGAGACCGATTACCTGGGCGCACTGCCGCTGGCCTTGTCGATCCGCGAGCAGGCTGACAGCGGTAGACCCACGGTCGTCGCCGACCCGGATGGCGAGTTCGCCGGTATTTACAAAGCTCTGGCGCGCAAGGTGGCCGTCTCTATTGCCGCCAAAAACAAGGACTTTTCGTCCAAGTTCCCGACCATCACGGTGTCCAAAGACACCTGAGGCGCGTGTGCTTCAGGCCGATTCCTGCGCAAAGCGCGGAGCAGTAGGGCGGATGTCTCCCTGGTAAAAGCCGCTGTAGTGCTGCATCAGGCGTTGCCCGTGCGCGGCGTCCTGGTCGGCGCGCAGCACCGCGCTGCTGAAGCCACAGCGTTGCATTTGCAGCAACTGGTCAATCAGTACATCGCCCAGCGCGCGGATGTCGCCCGCAAAGCCGCGCCTGCGCAAGATGACCGCCTGGCTGAAGGCGCGACCGTCGCTGAATTTGGGGAAGTGCAGGCTGATGCCCGTCAGGGTTTGGAGGTCGACTGCATGGGCGTCCGCGTCGTTCCCTAAGCTCAGCCAATCGCTTTCGCTTAACGGGGTATCGGCGCTGAGGATTTCAAAAGTGGAGTTCATGCTGATGTTGATGCTGCTGCTCATACGGTGGCCATGCGGGCGGTTGCCTGGCGCGCGGCGTTGGCTGCGGCTTTGAAGGGGTCCATGCCCACGCGCTCCAGGGTGCGCGCGAAATGTTCGCCGCTTTCGCGCTGGTCTTTGTAGACGTCGAGCACCGCCTCGATCACGTCGACCACTTCGGCCGCCGCAAACGACGGGCCGACCACTTTGCCGGGTTTGGCCGCGCCGCTCAAGGCCGAACCGTCCGAGCCGCCCAGGGTCACCTGGTACCACTCCTGGCCATCTTTGTCCACGCCCAGAATGCCGATGTGGCCGCTGTGGTGGTGGCCGCAGGAGTTGATGCAGCCGCTGATGTGCAGGTCGATATCACCCAGGTCGAACAACTCGTCCAGGTCTTGGTAGCGCTCGGTGATGGCTGCGGCAATGGGCAGCGAGCGGGCGTTGGCCAGGGCGCAGTAGTCGCCGCCGGGGCAGGCAATCATGTCGCTGAGCAAGTGGATGTTGGCCTTCGCCAGTCCGGCCGCGCTGGCCGCTTTCCACAGCGCAAACAGCTGGTCTACGCGCACCCAGGGCAGCACCAGGTTCTGGTCGTGGTTGACCCGCACTTCGCCCGCGCTGAAAGCTTCGGCCAGATCGGCAGCGGTCTGTAATTGGTCGGCCGTGGCGTCGCCCGGGGCCTGGCCCAGACGTTTGAAGGAAAGGGTGACCACGCGCAGGCCGGGGTTTTGGTGGCTGGTCACGTTTTGCTGCAACCAGCGGGCAAAGCCTTTGTCCTCGCGCGCCTGCGCCAGCAGGCTTTGCTCGGCCACGCGCTGCACGGCTTCCGGCACCAGGTCAACCGGCGGGGAGACAAAACAGGCGCGTACGCGGTCGAGTTCGGTTTGCGGGATCGTGTGCTGAGCGCCTGCGGCCAGGATGCGCTGGTATTCGGCCTCCACTTCGTCGATGTAGCGCTGCCCCTCGGCCTTGACCAGAATCTTGATCCGGGCCTTGTACATGTTGTCGCGTCGGCCCCAGGCGTTGTAGACCCGCACCACGGCTTCCAGGTAATTGATGATCTGGTCCCAGGGCAAAAATGCGCGGATTTCGGTTCCGATCACCGGCGTGCGGCCCATGCCGCCGCCCACAAACACCTGGAATCCGATTTCACCTTTTACATTCGATAGAACACGTAAACCCACGTCATGCCAGAGGATTGCGGCGCGATCTTCCACCGAGCCGGTGATCGCGATCTTGAATTTGCGTGGCAGGTAAGCGAACTCGGGGTGCAGCGTGCTCCACTGCCGCAAGACCTCTGCGTAGGGGCGCGGATCGACCACTTCGTCGACCGCAATGCCGGCGCGCTCGTCGCTGGTGATGTTGCGGATGCAGTTGCCGCTGGTCTGGATGCCATGCAGGTTGACGCTGGCCAACAGCTCCATCACATCGGCGCTGTCCTCCAGCTTGATCCAGTTGAACTGCACGTTCTGGCGGGTGGTGAAGTGGCCGTACTGCGTGGTCAGGCGCGGCGCGGCTTGGCTGCCCGCTTGCTGGTCGATCTTGTCCTGGGTTTTCTGGGCCTGGGTCAGCAAGGTGGGGGCTGGTTTGTCATAGTCGCGGGCGATGGTGGCAAGCACACGCAGCTGCGCGCTGTTGAGCTCACCATACGGCACCGCGACCCGCAGCATGGGCGCGTAGCGCTGGATATACCAACCGTTTTGCAGCCGCAGGGGGCGGAATTCATCGTCGCCCAGCGTACCGGCCAAATTGCGCTCCAACTGGTCGCGGTACTGAGCGGCGCGGGCGCGAACAAATTGTTGGTCAAAAGCCGTGTATTGGTACATCCACAAATTCCAGAGTCGTTGCGTAGGGGCCGCTTTTTCAGGGGGAAGCGACGGCCGAGGGCCGAGGGTATATGAGCGCAGCGACGGCTTTTCTATTTACTTATGCTTTATCTCGTATGAAGGCGCGCCGCCGCAGGCTGTCCACATGGCGGGCTAGGTCCCGCGCCAGGGGCCAGGGTTCGCCACTGATGCGCGAGGCTAATAGTTCTGCGCAGATCCCCGCCCAGGCCATGCCCCGCGCGCCCATGCCGGCGCAAAGCCAGAGCGTCGCATCGGGCACAGCCAACAGCGGCCCAACCAGCGGCATCCGGTCATGGCTCACGCAGCGCTGGCCTTGCCAGTGCGCCAAGGGCTCGGCGCGCATGTCCGGGGCCAAGGTCTGCAGGCGTTGCATATTGGCCGCGTGGGCCTGTGCGATGGGCAGCGGCTGCGCTGAAAAATCCGCGCCCACCAGCCACTGCTGGGCTTCCGCGCCCGTGACGCCTGGCAGCGCGGGAATCAGGCTGCCCGCGCCGTTGACCGGCGCGCCCGGGCGATGCGCCACACCGTCGGCCTTACCGATGCTGACAGTCCCAAAAGCGGCATGCAGCATGGCCACTGCGCTGGCCGCGCGCGGCTCCGTCTCCACGGTGCTCAGCAGGCTCTGGCAATCCAGCCCATTGGCCAGTAGCACCAGCTCGGCCTGCGCCAGCAGTTTTCCGTCCTTGCCCTCGATATGCCAAAGCACTCCGTGTCGGGTAAGGCGTGCCACCGGATGTTCACCGCAAAAAGCAATCTGCGGATGCGCCAGCCAGGCCTGCACCAATGCGGCGGGCCGCAGCCAAAGGCCGTCGGGTTGCCAATGGCGCTCGCCCGTCTCCAGCACACGCGTGACGCCGCTGGCTTCCCAATCCAGCCCTTGGCGCAGCAGGCCATGGGCGCTGAGTCCATACAGCGTCTGGCGCATCCAGCGCAGGCCGTGGCGCGTGAGCCGGGTGGCCGGGTTGTCGTCCGCGCTGGGCAGCGGGGCTACCAAGGCTGCCGGTACGCCGGAGCCGCCTTGGGCTGGCTGCGGCTGGGTATCGAACACCGTCACCGCCCAGCCCCTGCGCGCCATTGCGTCGGCCAGTGCGGCGCCGCTGATGCCTGCGCCAATCACCGCACAGCGCGCGGGCGCGCGCATCACCTCGCGTTGCAATTGCCGGGTACGGCGCAGCCGCCAGGGCGGCGCATAGGCAAAGTGCAGCGCCCCGTCACCCGGCACAAAACCCGCCGCTTGCCAGCCGGGCAAAGCCGCCCACGCCGCAGTGGTTTGAATAGATGCACCGTGGACGCAAACGCGGGCCAACGCCTTGATGGTCGCTTCTGCGGTATCCGCATCGGGTGCGTGCTGCCACCACACGGTATCGGCCTGCAGCTCCAGCGTACCGATCAAGCCGTCCGCGCTGCCGGCGCACACGGTCAGGCGGATGCGCGCAGCGTCCAGCTCACAGCGCTGCACATCGCCTGCAGCTACCAGGGTAAAGGGCGCGATGGATGCAAGCGTGAGCGGGCCGCTTCGGTTGTCCCAACCGGGCGCCACTAGGGCCACGTAATGCAGCCATGGGTCGGACGCAGTACGTGAATCAAGGAGAGTCGTCAGCTGCGCGCCGTCACCGAATGCTGTGTCGAGAACCGTCCGGGCCGTGCTGCCGGACATGGTTGCGCCGCTCAGGCGCTGGGGGGTACGTAGCCCTGTGCGGCGTCGGCACCATCGCCGAAGAAATGGTTTTCCATCTGCCGCGCCAGGTACTGGCGGGCCCGCAAATCGGCCAGGTTCAGGCGGTTTTCATTGACCAGCATGGTCTGGTGTGTGAGCCATCCGGCCCAGGCCTGTTTGCTCACGCTTTGCCAGATGCGTTTGCCCAGCTCGCCGGGGTAGGGCGGAAAGTCCAACCCTTCCGCTTCGGTGCCAAGTTTGATGCATTGAACAGTGCGTGCCATAAGTCTTTTCCTCGTGATTGCCAGTGCTGCCGATAATAGCGTCAGCATGGCGCGGCCTCCTGGCGGTGCGGCTTTCAAAGGATATGCCTGTGGATCTTGTTTTCGCCCTGTGCAACAGCGCGCCGCGCCGCGTTTTGCTGGCTTTTGTGGCGGCGGTGGCCGGTTTGCTGCTCTACGGTGTGTATTTGCAAGAGGTCGTCGGTTTGGTTCCGTGCCCCATGTGCATCGTGCAGCGTTACGCCATGTTGTTGCTGGCGGCCTGCGCCGCCGTGGGAGCAGCGGCCCGTTCGCGCGGGGCCCATATCGCCGCTGCGCTTGGGGTCTTGGTTTGCGCTGCGGGCGGCGCGTTTGTGGCGGCGCGCCAAAGCTGGCTGCAGTGGTATCCGCCCGAGGTCGCCAGCTGCGGACGCGACTTTTACGGCATGGTTGAGAGCTTCCCGCTGCAGCGTGTCATCCCCATGATTTTTCGCGGTAGCGGCGACTGCACCAAGGTCGATTGGACCTTTCTCGGCGGCTCAGTGGCCAACTGGTCGTTTGTGAGCTTTTGCGGCTTGGGCTTAGGCGCGCTGGTGTTTGCGCTGGCGCGCGGGCGCAGCAGTTTGCCGTCCGCTGAAGCAGCGGCCTGACTCAGCCCAGCTTCTTCACCAGCACCAAGCTCTTGCGGTCCCAGTTGTATTTGCGCTTGCGCGCTTCGGGGAGCCAGTCGGCGTCGACTTGAACGAAGCCGCGTTTGATGAACCAGTGGCTGGTGCGGGTGCTGAGCACAAAAATGCTCTCGAGCCCTGCGGCGCGGGCGCGTTGTTCGATGCGTTTGAGCACCCGCTCACCATCGCCTTGCCCCTGCACGTCGGGGCTGACGGTCAGCGCCGCCATCTCGGCAGTTCGGGTTTCGGGGTAGGGATAAAGCGCCGCGCAGGCGAAGATCACGCCGTCGTGCTCAATCACCGTGTAGTTGCCGATGTCGCGCTCGATCTCGGTGCGGCTGCGTTTGACCAGCGTACCGTCTTCCTCAAACGGCGCAATCAGTTGCAAGATGCCGCCCACATCGTCTTCACCGGCCTCGCGCAACTCTTCGAGCTTTTCGTCCACGACCATGGTGCCGATGCCGTCGTGCACGTACACCTCCAGCAAAATCGCGCCGTCCACCGCAAACGGAATGATGTGGCTGCGCTCCACGCCTTCTTTGCAGGCCTTGACGCAGTGCTGCAGATAAAAGCCGGCGTCGGTTGGCAGCTTGGCCGGGGGAATTTCGGCGAGTAGTTCTTCGGCGGCGGCCAGGGGCAGTTCGGTGTCAATCAGGTTGTCCTCCGACTCGGCCTCCAGCGCGCGGGTGCAGATGCCGGGAATCTCGGTCAGAAAAATCAGCTTGTCGGCTTGCAAAGCCACCGCCACCGAAGTCGCCACTTCTTCCATCGCCAGGTTAAAGGCCTCGCCCGTGGGCGAGAAGCCAAAGGGCGAGAGCAGCGGCATGGCCCCCATGTCCAGCAGTTTGCTGATGCCCGCCGTGTCCACCTTGCGCACCACGCCCGAGTGCTGAAA
>CANIRI010000096.1 GCA_947469815.1 Comamonadaceae bacterium
AAGCCGTGGCCGACGCCCGCCGCGCACCGCGCTGGCAGGCTTTTGTCAAAGGCCAGGCGCTTGCGCTGCAAGAAGGCCAGAGCGGCAGCCTGAGCAGCCTGCCGGACCTACCGGTTGCCATTGACGCGGCCAGCACCGCAGCCTACATCCGCGCGGTACTCGACGGCGCACAGCCGCTGCCCGAACCGATTGCGCTGCAAGTGCAGCACCTGATTGAACTGAGCACCTTGGTATGAACACCCCACAAAAAACTGGAACCGTGACCCTGGTTGGCGCAGGCCCCGGCGACCCGGATTTGCTGACCCTCAAGGCCGTCAAAGCCATTGCCGCCGCCACCGTGTTGCTGGTGGACGATTTGGTGAATGAGGGCGTGCTGCAGCATGCGCAGCCCGGCGCGCGCATCGTCTTTGTCGGCAAGCGTGGCGGATGCAGTTCCACGCCGCAGGCTTTTATTGAAAAACTCATGGTCAGCGAAGCGTTGCGCGGCGAGGCCGTGGTGCGGCTCAAAGGCGGCGACCCATTGATTTTTGGACGCGGTGGCGAAGAAATAGAGGCCCTGCAGGCCGCCGGTATTGAAGCGCGGGTGGTCAACGGTGTTACCGCAGGCTTGGCCGCGATGGGGGCCTTGCAGGTCTCGTTGACCCACCGGGATCATGCACACGGCGTGGTGTTTGTGACCGGACACGCCAAGCCGGGCGATGCGGGCACCGACTGGGCCGCGCTGGCCCACACCGCCCGCCAGGCGCGGCTCACGCTGGTGATTTACATGGGCATACGCGGCGCGGCGGCTATCCAGGACGGCTTGTTGCAGGGGCTGCCTGCCTCCACACCTGCCGCCATCGTGGAGAACGCCAGCCTGCCCGTGCAGCGCTATGCGGTTTGCACGTTGGGTTCGCTGCACGCCACGCTGCAAGCCGAACAACTGGGTAGCCCCAGCGTGCTGGTGGTGGGCGATGTGCTGCAAGGATTGCAGGCTGCGCAGTCCGACGATACAGCCCGGACGGGCTTTCGCGACACAGCTTGATCCGCATCAAGGCTGACAGGGCCTTTTAAGGGGATGCTCCAGGCCATGCGCTTCAATCGAAGGGCAGCATCCTGAAGGACATGCCATGAAAATTCTTGTCGCTGTTGACGGCTCCAAGCCCGCGCTGCACGCGGTCAAATACGCTATCGATCTCAGCACCAAGCTGAGTGAGCCCACACACATCACCCTCGTCAGCGCGCACGATGACACCGGCTTGCGCCATGTGCGCAAGCACGTGCCCGCAGGCAGCATCCAAGAGCACTTGCGCGAACTCAGCGAAACCGACCTCAAAGCCGCGCGTAAATTGCTCGATAAAGCGGGCGTGCCGCATGACATGGTGATCAAGGTCGGCCATGTGGCGGAACAAATCGTCAGAACTGCGAATGCTGGCAAATTTGACCTGGTGGTGCTAGGCAGCAAGGGGCGCTCCGGGTTCAGCGATTTGCTGCTCGGCTCGGTCGCGCAGCGCGTGGCATCGAGCGCGTCCCAGCCGGTGGTGCTGGTCAAGTAAAGCCCAGTCACGCAAGTCGGCCCGGCTTGCGCCGTGGAGACAGCGCCTACACTCGCTGCCATGGAGACGTTTGACGCGGTGATTGTGGGTGCCGGTGCCGCAGGCCTGTTTTGCGCCGGGGTGGCAGGACAACTGGGCTTGCGTGTTTTGGTGATCGACCACGCCGAGAAAGTCGCTGAAAAAATTCGCATCTCCGGCGGCGGGCGCTGCAACTTCACCAACCGCGACACCACGCCGGCCAACTTCATCTCGCAGAACCCGCGTTTCTGCCGCTCGGCGCTGGCGCGCTACACGCCGCAGGACTTTGTGGAACTGCTGCAGCGCCACGGCGTGGCCTTCCATGAAAAGCACAAAGGGCAGCTGTTTTGCGACCACTCGGCGCAGAACATCATTGACGTGCTGCTGGCCGAATGTGCGGCAGGCGGCGTGACCCGCTGGCAACCCTGCGCGGTGCAATCTGTCAACCACAGCATTGAAGCCGGCTACACCTTGCAAACCAGCCGGGGGCCGGTACAGACCCGCGCGCTGGTGATCGCCACTGGCGGCTTGTCGATTCCCGCCATCGGCGCAACGGATTGGGGCTACCGCATTGCGCAGCAGTTCGGGCTGCCGCTGGTGCCAACCCGCGCAGCGCTGGTGCCGCTGACTTTCGATGCCGCCGCCTGGGCCCCGTTTGCCGCGCTCTCAGGCCTGTCGCTGCCGGTGCAGATTGCCACGGGCGACAAGAAATCCAGCACCGTTTTTACCGAGGACTTGCTCTTCACCCACCGGGGCTTGAGCGGGCCGGGCGTGTTGCAAATATCGAGCTACTGGCGCAGCGGCACCGCGATCCGCCTGAACCTGCTGCCGCAGCAGGACACGGCGCAGGCGCTGTTGGAGCGCAAAGCCGCCTCGCGCAAACGCGTGGCCAATGAGCTCGCCACATGGGTTCCGGCGCGTCTGGCAGACGCCTGGGTTGGCATGGGCGCGGCTTGGGGTCAGAACTGGGAGCGGCCGATCAACGAGGTGCCGGACAAGGCCCTGGGCGCGCTGGCCGAGCGCCTGAGCCGTTGGGAATTGCAGCCCACCGGCACCGAGGGCTACCGCAAAGCCGAGGTCACCGCTGGCGGCGTAGACACCGCCGCGTTGTCCAGCCAGACCATGGAATCGCGCCACAGCGGGCTGTATTGCATTGGCGAAGTGGTCGACGTCACCGGCTGGCTGGGGGGCTACAACTTCCAGTGGGCCTGGGCCAGCGCCTACGCCTGCGCCCAGGGCCTGCGTGCCCGTCTATAATCGCGCTCTTTTGCGGCAAAGCCCCGCTGCCGATCCACAAATCTGCGGGGATCAATCGTTTCACATGGTGCACAGAGCCCGATCTTCTTTGCGTAACCGACGTGGACACATTTTGGACAATATGACGTAATGACAACGATCCGTGTGAAAGAAAATGAGCCGTTTGAAGTTGCCCTTCGCCGCTTCAAGCGCACTATTGAAAAACTGGGTTTGCTGACCGATCTGCGCGCCCGCGAGTTTTACGAAAAGCCGACCGCTATCCGCAAGCGCAAAAAAGCCGCTGCGGTGAAACGCAATTACAAGCGCATCCGCAGCATGCAATTGCCCAAGAAGATGTTCTAAAGAGCGTTTTCAAAAAACTGCAAAGCCTGCCAAAGACAACTTTGGCAGGCTTTTTTCATGCTATCGCCCTACTAGCCCCCCAAGCACCCCATCAGGAGTTCGACCGCCATGACCCTCAAAGAACAAATCACCGAAGACATGAAAACCGCCATGCGCGCCAAAGACAGCGAGCGCTTGGGCACGATCCGCTTGTTGCTGGCGGCCTGCAAGCAGCGCGAGGTGGACGAGCGCATCGTGCTAGACGACGCAGCCGTAGTCGGCCTGGTGGACAAGTTGATCAAGCAGCGCAAGGATTCGGTGGCCGCCTATCTGCAAGCGCAGCGCCAGGACCTGGCCGACAAGGAAAGTGCTGAGATCAAGGTGCTGGAGGGCTACCTGCCCCAGCGCATGGGCGCAGACGAGATTGCGCTGGCGGTGCGCGCCATCGTGACCGAACTCGGTGCCACTGGCCCCGGCGACATGGGCAAAGTCATGGGCGCAGTGAAAACCCGGCTGGCAGGCAAGGCTGAGATGGGCTTGGTTTCGGCAGCTGTGAAGGTGGCGCTGGCGGGCTAAAGCGTTACGGGCCTGTGCCCACCCAGGCGCTGTTCAGCGCCACAAAATCAAGGCCGTTCCTGCCACCGCCATACCCGCGCCCCACCACGCGCCGGTAGCCGGACGGGCGCGGTACACCACCCACAGCATGGGTAGCAGCAACACCGGCGAGACCGATGAGAACATGCCCACCAGATTGGCCTGCCCGTTTTGCAAGGCCAGCAAAATCAGGGTCATGCCCAGCCCCATGGCAATAGCGGCACTGAAAAATGTATTGCGCAGGTCGGCCAGCTGCAGCGGCGCATTCAACTGCGCAGGGGGATAGCGCAATGCACGCACAAGCACATGCAGCGCCAGCGCAGCGCTCAGGCGCACGGCCGATCCGGCAACCGCATCCACGCCTGCAGCCATCAAGGGCTTGACCATCAGAGTGGCCACGGCCTGGCACAGCGCGGCGGTCAGGCCCAGGGTAACGCCCACCAGCAAACGCCCCCGGGTGGCTTCCCAGATGTGTTGCTCGGTGTCGCGGCGTCCCCACAGCACAGCCACCATCACGCCAGCGACCAGAAAGATGCTGCCCACCAGCGCAGCGCCCCAGAGGGTTTCTCCCAGCAGCCACCAGGCCAGTAGCGCGGAGAACAGTGCATGGCAGGCAAACAGCACGCCGCTGCGGCGTGGCCCCAGGCGGTTCATGCAGGCAAACAAGGCGGTGTCGCCGATGCAAATACCAACCAAGCCGGACAGCGACAAGAGCACGGTATCGGACCAGGCCAGCGGACTCCAACGCCCGCCAATACCAACCGCCACCCACAGTACGGAACAGGCAAACACCAGCCGCCAGCGGTTGAATCCAATCGTGCCCATACGCGAAGCGGCGCGGGCCGAGAACAGGCTGCCGACGGCCCAGCAGAGGGCGGCGGCCAGGGCCAGCAGTTCGGGACGGAGCAAGCTAGCTGCCCGCGACCTTCATCCGGTTCACGAGGATAGAGCCCACCGATTTGGCGCCGTACTCGTACACATCCGCACCTACTGCGCTGATGCCCTTGAACATAGTTCTCATATTGCCGGCGATGGTGATTTCCTGCACCGGAAACGCGATGCGCCCGCCTTCGACCCAAAAGCCACTGGCACCACGCGAGTAGTCGCCGGTCACGTAATTGACGCCCTGCCCCATCAGCTCGGTCACAAATAAACCGGTGCCGAGTTTGTGCAACATGGCCTCCAAATCGTCGCCGGGCCGGGTGTGGCGCGAGCGAAAGACCAGGTTGTGCGAGCCACCCGCATTACCGGTGGTGGCCATGCCCAGCTTGCGCGCGGTGTAGCTGCTCAAAAAGTAACCTTGCACGCGCCCAGCCTCAATCACCTGGCGTGGCCGCACCCGCACGCCCTCGTCATCAAACGGCGAACTGCCTTTGCCACCAATCACGAAAGGGTCTTCCATCAAATCAATGTGCGCGGGCAGAACCCGCTTGCCCAGCGAGTCGAGCAGGAAAGAACTCTTGCGGTACAGCGCGCCACCGCTGAGCGCCTGCACCAGCGTGCCCACCAAGCCCGCAGCCAACGGCGACTCGAACAGCACCGGGCACTGCGTGGTGGGAATCTTGCGCGCGTTCAAGCGCGACAAGGCGCGCTCAGCCGCGTAGCGGCCCACGGCCTGCGGCGAGGACAAATCTTCCGCACGGCGCATCGAGCTGTACCAGCCGTCACGCTGCATCTTGCTGCCTTTACCTGCGATGGGCGAAACCGAGATCGAATGGCGCGAGCTGGCAAAGCCGCCGCGAAACCCGCGCGAATGGGCGCTGAAAAAATGCGACTGCTGGGCCGATACCGCGCCGCCTTCGCTGTTGGTGATGCGCTTGTCCACCGACAAGGCCGCCGCTTCGCACTCCAGCGCGATCAGCGTGGCGGTTTCGCTGTCCAGATCCCAGGGGTAAAACAATTCCAGATCCCGGCTGCGATCGGGCTCGGGGCAAATGTCTGCGGCATCAGGCAGGTTGGCAAAAGGGTCTTCGGCAGTGAAGCGCGCGATGTCATAGGCTGCACGCACCGTTTGCTTGATCGCCGTATCCGAAAAATCCGAGGTGCTGGCGTTGCCACGGCGCTGGCCGCAATACACGGTCACACTCAAACCCTTGTCGCGGTTGCGCTCGACGTTTTCCAGAGAGCCATTGCGCACCGATACGCTCAGACCGCAGGCTTCGGATACTTCAGCGGCCGAGTCGGTAGCGCCCAGCTTCTTGGCGGCTTTGAGCGCAGCATCGACGCGCGACTCAAAAAAGGCCCTGCTGTAAGCAAAACCTTCCAGCGGCTTGGCGCCGCTGCGCGGACGCTTGGCGGTCGGAGCGGTGGAAGTTGCGAGGGATGGGCCGGTGTTGGAGGCCGCTGCGGCGGCGCGTGGGGTGTTCTTCATAGCGAGGGCTATGATACTTGGCTATGTCGAGAAAACTGAAAAAGGGCTACTACGTCAAAGGCCACTTCGTAGCCGAAGGCAGCGCCTTGGATCTGGAATACAAGCGCGAGCTCAAAGGAACCGACGAGCCCACGCGCACCGACCTCAAGCGTGAAAGCCTGGAAATCCAAAAACTCGGCGAAGACCTGCTGACGTTGCGCAGCGAATTGTTTCAGCGTTTGGGCCTGCCCGACAAACTCAGCGACGCGGTCGCCGAGGCCAAGCGCATTACCAACTTCGAGGGCAAGCGCCGGCAAATGCAGTTCATCGGCAAGCTGATGCGCCTGCTGCCCGAAGAACAACACGCTGCCATCCGCCAGGCGCTGGTGGAGCAGCACACTCCGTCGGCTCTGCAAACCCAGACCCTGCACGCCGCTGAAGATTGGCGCACCCGCTTGGTGGCAGACGAGGACGCGCTGGGGCAATGGATCAACCTCAGCCCGCGCACCGATAGCCAGCAACTGCGCGCCCTGGTGCGCCAGGCCCGCAAAGACGCGCTGCCCGAAAAGCGCGGCGCAGCTCCTCGCCACGGCCGCGCCTACCGCGAGATATTTCAGCTGGTGCATGCGGAACTGTCCGGCGAAAACCAAGGCGACGGTGCAGCAATGGCCGATGCAGCACCGCCCACCAACCCCGGCTTGGACGCCTGAGTCCTGCCCTGTACGACCCCGCCATGCACGACCCCGTCAAAATCGGCATCGTCTCCATCAGCGACCGCGCCAGCACCGGCGTCTACGAAGACAAAGGCCTGCCCGCCCTGAAAGACTGGCTGGGCCGCGCACTGCGCAACCCCATCCACTGGGAAGCGCGATTGATTCCTGACGAGCAGCCGCAGATCAGCCAGACCCTGATTGAATTGGTCGACGCCGGTTGCTGCCTGGTGCTGACCACCGGCGGCACCGGTCCGGCCCTGCGCGATGTGACGCCCGAGGCCACGCTGGCGGTGGCGCACAAAGAGATGCCCGGTTTTGGGGAACAGATGCGCCAAATCAGCCTGGAATTCGTACCGACTGCGATCCTGTCGCGGCAAGTAGCGGTGGTGCGTGACAAGGGCTTGATCCTGAATTTGCCCGGCCAGCCCAAAGCCATTGCCCAAACATTGGAAGGCCTGAAAAACGCCGACGGCACCGTCAAGGTGCCGGGGATTTTTGCCGCCGTGCCCTATTGCATCGACCTGATAGGGGGGCCGTATTTGGAAACCGATGAGGCGGTGTGCAAGGCCTTCCGGCCACCCAGCGCCATCCGCGCTAAACGCTGAAACGCGCGCCCCGCGCCGCCGCGCTACTTACCAACGATTTGGTTGAACTTGTCCGCTTCGAAGCACTCGATGCGCGAGGCGTCGGCGGGCAACGTGAGCTGCTGCTGTTTGCAGACCTGATCCAGCGCCTGCCAGATCAGGGCAATTTGTTTGTCTTGCGTGGAAGCGCTGTCGATCAGGCCGCGCAGGGCCTGGCTGACGGGGTCGTCTTCCTGGGTGATGCCGTAGGCGCTGAAGGCGGGTTGGGGACTGGCCACGTCGGCGCTCTCGCCGGCTTTGCTCTGGATGATGCGCGCCGGAATACCCACGGCGGTAGCGCCGGCTGGAACGGGTTTGATCACCACCGCGTTGCTGCCGATCTTGGCACCGTCGCCGACCTCAAAGCCGCCCAGAATTTTGGCACCGGCGCTGACTACCACGTCTTTGCCCAATGTCGGGTGGCGCTTGGCCCCTTTGTAGAGCGAGGTGCCGCCTAAGGTGACACCCTGGTAAATCGTACAGCCATCACCAATCTCTGCGGTCTCGCCCACCACCGTGCCCATGGCGTGGTCGAAAAATACGCGCTCACCAATCGTGGCCCCTGG
>CANIRI010000097.1 GCA_947469815.1 Comamonadaceae bacterium
GTGTACACCAACGACTTTGTACGCAAAGCCAACGCCAAATACCCCAAAGGCTGAGCGCATGGCCGCTGCCGTCGAACTGCGGGACATCTCCTGCACCTTCGCCAGCAACGCCGCAGCCGCCCAGGGCTACACGGCGATTGCAGACCTCTCGCTCAGCGTGGGCGAGAGCGAATTCGTCAGCGTGGTCGGCCCCACCGGTTGCGGCAAAAGTACCCTGCTGAACGTGGCGGCTGGTTTGCTGCAACCCAGCACCGGCGAAGTCCGCATCTTCGGACAAGCGCTGCAAGGCTTGAACCGGCGTGCCGGTTACATGTTCCAGACCGATAGCCTGATGCCCTGGCGCAGCGCGCGCGACAATGTCTTGGCAGGCTTGCAGTTCCGAGGAGTAGACCCCGTGCAAGCCGCCGAGCAAGCCGACGACTGGCTGCGCCGTGTGGGGCTGGCCGATTTTGCTGACCGCTACCCGCACCAGATGAGCGGCGGGATGCGCAAGCGGGCCAGTCTGGCGCAAACCCTGGTCATGGACCCCGACATCATCCTGATGGACGAGCCTTTTTCGGCGCTGGACATCCAGACCCGCCAGCTGATGGAAAACGAAGTTTTGTCGCTGTGGCAATCGCGCAAAAAAGCGGTGCTGTTCATCACCCACGATCTGGATGAGGCGATTGCGATGAGCGACCGCGTGGTCATCCTGAGCGCCGGACCGGCCTCGCACCCGATTGGCGAATTCGCCATTGATTTGCCGCGTCCGCGCGACGTGGCGGAGATCAAAATGACGCCTGAGTTTGCCCGCCTGCACCGCGCCATCTGGGCGGTCTTGCGCGACGAGGTACTCAAAGGCTACCAGCAGCAGTTGCGCACGGCCTGAGCCCCATCGCAACAGAGCCATCACCATGTCCAGTCAGACCCTTACTCAGCAACGGTACGCCTACGGCCAACTCCGGCTGCGCTTGTGGCAGGCGCTTCTCTTATTCATGGTGGTCGGTTTTTGGTACGTGATGACCGAGCCCGGCTTGATACCGCCGATGATGTTCCAAAACGATCGCCAGGCAGCTTTCTTTTTTGGCCAGCCCTGGCAGGTGGCGCAGCGTATCTGGGCCTGGTTTGTGATCGACGCCGACATTTACCGGCATCTGCGCGTCACGCTGACCGAAACCGTGCTGGCCTTTGGCATTGGCGCGGCGGCGGGTTTGGGCGGCGGTCTGTGGCTGGCTTTGTCGCCACTGTCTTCACGGGTTCTGGAGCCCTATATCAAAGCCATGAACGCGATGCCGCGCATCATTCTGGCGCCGATCTTCGGGGTCTGGTTCGGGCTGGGGATCGGCTCCAAAGTGGCGCTGGGTTTTACCTTGGTGTTTTTTGTGGTTTTTTTCAATGTCTACCAAGGCGTGAAAGAAGTCAGCCCGGTGGTGCTGGCCAATGCCCGCATGCTGGGAGCCAACGGCCGGCAGTTGCTGCGCCATGTGTACCTGCCCAGCGCGACCAGCTGGGTGTTCAGTTCGCTGCATACCTCGGTGGGCCTGGCCTTTGTGGGGGCCGTGGTGGGCGAGTACCTGGGCTCCAGCCAGGGCGTGGGCTACCTGATTCTGCAAGCAGAGGGCAGCTTTGATATCAACACGGTTATGGCCGGCATCGTGGTGCTGACGCTGTTTGCGCTGGTGCTGGATGGCGTGGTCAGCCGCTTGGAGCGGCGGCTGATGAAATGGCAACCCAAGGCCGGCGAAACCGAGAAGCTGTAAGCGCCACAATCCCAGGCTTCCCTACCTGCAAAATTCTTTTGGAGAATTCCCCATGAAACGTCGTGATCTGCTGCAAAGCGCGGCCCTGCTGGCGGCCGTCCCGGGCTTGGCGCGCGCCGATGCACCCTTCCCCAGCAAACCTATGCGCTACATCGTGCCCGTAGCGGCGGGCGGCGGCAGCGACATGGTGGGCCGCACGGTCACCGAGCGCTGGGGCCAGGTTCTGAAACAAAGCTTTGTGGTGGACAACATGGGCGGTGGTGGCGGGGTCATTGCCTGCCAAGCCACCATGCGCGCCGCGCCCGACGGCTACACCCTGATGCAGGGCTATGTTGCTACCCACGGCACCAGCCCGGCCACACGCCGCCTGCCCTACGACCCGGTCAAAGACTTCACGCCCATCGGCAGCATTGGTGCCACGCCCAATGTGTTGGTGGTCAACTCCGCCTCGCCGATCAAGACCTTGAAAGACTTTATTGCCTTTGTCAAAAAGAACCCGGGTAAATTGAGCTATGGGTCTGCGGGCCCCGGGTCACTGACACACTTGACGATGGAATTGTTCAAGCTGCAAATCGAAGGGTTCATGGTGCACATCCCCTACAGGGGCATCGCGCCGGCTTTCAACGACCTGCTAGGTGGACAAACCGACGCGATGTTCCCCGGTCTCGCAGCCGCAACCCCGCACATCCGCAGCGGCCTGGTGCGGCCCCTGGCGGTGACCGGCCTCCAAAGACACCCGCAGTTTAAAGATGTGCCCACGCTGATCGAGTCCGGCATGAAGGGGTTTGACGCGCAGCAGTGGTACGGCGTGGTGGGGCCTGCCGGTATGCCCGCGCCGCTGGTCAAGCAACTGAACGAAACGCTGGCTACCGTCTTGCGCATGCCCGATCTGGCCGAGCGGCTTTCGATTGAGGCCATAGAGCCCATCATCATGTCGCCCGAGCAGTTCGGCGCATTCATCAAAACCGATATTGCGCGCTGGACCAAAATCGCCAAAGAACGCAATATCCAACTCGAAAGCTGATTCCCCATGGCACGCAATACCCAGGTCGCCGCTGACCACCAGGCGCCGCCTGTTACCCGCTTATTGGCTGAATTTGTCGCCAACCACCCCAGCCGGGGCTGGAGCGACGCAGTGGACCACGAGGCGCACCGCACTTTTCTGAACTGGTTGGGTTGCGCCGTCGGTGCAAGCGGCCACGACGCGGCAATCGCGGCCCTGGCTGCGGTGCGCATGCTGCAACCTGCGCCGCAGGCCAGTATCGTCGGCCGCGCCGACAAAGTGGACATGGCCAGCGCAGCGCTGATTAACGGCATCAGCTCGCACACCTTTGACTTTGACGATACCCACCTCAAAACCATCATCCACCCGGCTGGTCCGGTTGCGTCTGCGCTGCTGGCCCTGGCTGAGCACACCGGCGCCAGCGGACGGGCCTTGATCGATGCACTGGTCATCGGCATTGACGTGTCATGCCGTATTGGCAATGCCATGTACCCGGATCACTATGACCGGGGCTGGCATATCACCGGCTCCACCGGCACCGTCGGCGCGGCTGCGGCCTGCGCCCGCTTGCTCGGCTTGAACGCCGACCAGTGCCAGATGGCCATGGGCATCGCGGCCTCGCAGCCCGTCGGTATGCGCGAGCAGTTCGGCACCATGACCAAGCCCTTCCACCCCGGCGGTGCGGCACGCGCAGGCTTGATGTCCGCGCTGCTGGCGCAACAAGGTTTCACCGCCAGCCCGCGCGCGCTGGAAGCACCGCGCGGCATGATGCAGACCATCTCCACCAAGAACGATTGGCGCGAAGTCACCGAAGAGCTCGGGCAGCGCTTTGAGATTGCGCTGAACACCTACAAGCCCTTTGCCTGCGGCATCGTGGTACATCCCAGCATTGACGCCTGCGCGCAACTACGGGCGCAAGGTGTGCGCGCCGAAGAGATCGCCCGTATCGACCTGCGGGTGCATTCACTGGTACTGGAGCTCACCGGTAAAAAAGAACCGGCGGATGGCTTGCAGGCGAAGTTCAGCGTGTACCACGGGTGCGCGGCGGGCTTGCTGTTTGGTATTGCCGCAGAAGCCGAATTTTCCGACGCCATCGTCACCCGAGCGGACGTGGTGGCGCTGCGGCGCAAGGTGGTGGCCGTAGTGGACGACACCGTTGACGAAGCCAGCGCCGACGTGCTTGCCACCCTCACCGACGGGCGCCAGATCCATGTGTTTGTGGAGCACGCCATCGGCTCGGTGCAAAACCCCATGACCGACGCGCAGCTGGAAGCGAAATTCCACGGCCTGAGCGACCCGATTTTGGGCAGCGCTGCCACCAGCGGTTTGCTGGCAGCGTGCTGGAAGCTGGGTACCGCCCCGGATGTGGCCAACGTCATCCGCCACGCAACGCCTGCCTAAAGGCGATGACGCAGCCGCGCGCCGCCGACACGCTGGGCATGCCCGAGGCCGAGATGCGCGCCCTGGGGCACCAGATGGTGGAAATGGTCATCGACCACCTGGTCGGGCGGGCTGATGAAAAGGCGATTGAGGTTACCGACCGCGCCAGCTTGGAGGCCCTGATCGGCGGGCCGGTGCCGCACGAACCGTCAGACGCTGCCAGCGCCTTGGGAACCCTGCGCGCGCACGTAATTCCGAAGCAGCAACATGGGGACCACCCACGCTATTTCGCACGCGTGCCCTCGCCTGCGGCCTTCACAGGTATTCTGGGCGATTGGTTGGCCACTGGCTTTAACAGCATCGCCGCATCCTGGATTGGCGGCTCGGGCACAGCGGTTACGGAACTGGTGGTGATCGACTGGCTGCGCCAATGCATGCGCATGCCCGAAGGCACCCAGGGCATCATCGTCTCCGGCGGTTCGTTAGCCAATTTCACAGCCTTTGCAGCGGCCTTCGCGGCCAAGGGGCGCGGCGTGGTTTACACCAATGACCAGACGCACGCCTCGCTCAAGCGCAACCTCACCGCAGCGGGTCTGAGCCCTGCTGACATCCGGGTGCTGAAAACCAATGCGCAGCAGGAATACGACGTGGACGCGCTCACGCAGGCCATCCACGCGGACAAAGCCGCCGGCCTCACACCGGTGATGGTCATGTGCAACGCGGGCAGCACCAACACCGGCGCGGTCGATCCATTACACGCCATCGCGGCACTGGTGCGCACCGAGAACCTGTGGCTGCATGTGGACGCCGCCTACGGTGGACCGGCCGCCTTGACGGCGCAAGGGGCACAGGAATTGGCGGGCATGGAACTGGCCGACTCGCTGGTGATCGACCCGCACAAATGGCTGTTCCAACCCTATGACTGCGGGGTGGTACTGGTGCGTCACCCCGGTGCGTTGGAACGCGCCTTTGCGATGTCGCCCGAATATTTGAAAGACGTGATGGGCGGTGAAGACACGGTCGACCTGTTCAACCGCTCGCTGGAACTGACCCGCAAGACCCGCGCGCTGAAACTCTGGCTGACCTTCAAGACCCACGGACTGACGCGGATTGCTGCGGGCATACAAGCCGGCATGGACATCGCGGTGCGCGCGCAAGCGATGGTGCAGGCGCAGCCCGAAGTCTGGGAACTGGTGACACCCGCCAAACTCGGCATTCTCACTTTCGCCCGCCGTGGTGCCGGCCCGCAAGACCATGAGCGTCTGGTGGCGCAGCTCACTGCGGAAGGCTGGGCAACGCTGTCCTCAACCTCCATCATGGAACGCACGGTTTTGCGGCTGTGTACCTTGAATCCGCTAACTACTGATGAGGATATTCGCGGGACCTTGGAGCGGTTGGCGGTGATGCCGGTGTTTGGAGGCTAAGGCCAGCATTCGACATCCATCCCCTGGGGATTGGACTTTTAATGCGGGCCAATCACGCCCTGCAAAATTCTCAGTACCAGCGGGTGTTGCACTTTGCGCTCGGTACCCAGAGCATAAAAGTGCTCGACCACCCCATCGCATGGCCCTAGGCGCTTGACGCGGTAGTGGGCCAGCAGGTCTTCTTGTACCCACTCCGCCGCGGGGAATGCACCCATGCCGCTGCCACCAAAAGTGGCCAGTAACGCGCTATCCTCGAATTCACCCACGATGCGGGGGCGTATGCCTTGGTGCTCAAACCAATGATCCAAACGGGCGCGTACCGAGTTATGGGCGGTCGGCATCAACACGGGTATGTCAGCCAGGCTGTGTGGAAATTTACGTCTGGCCGCCGCCGCCATCTCGGTAGGGGCGTACCAGGCCATGGGGGAACTTCCCATTGCGTGGCTGTACAGCTTGATGTTGGGGTTGCCTGGCGCAGGGCGGTCGGCAAAAACCAGATCCAGCCGATGCAGGGCCAGATCGCCAAGCAGGTCCTCCAATTCGCCCTCGTGGCAGATCAAGCGCAGATGAGGTTCGGCAATCACCGGTTGCATCAATCGGTGCACCACCAGCTTTGGCAGCCCGTCGGAGATACCAACAGCCAGGCGAATCGCGGGTGTGCTGGCCGCATCACGTACCAGCGCGGGTAGGTTCTCTCCAATCTGGAATATCTGATCGGCTAGCTTCATCGCTGTAGCCCCGGCATCGGTCAGCACCAGACCCCGCCCCGCGGGTTTGAGCAATTCACAGCCCAGAGAGCGCTCCAGTTCCCGTACCTGGGCACTGACGGTTTGCACTGCCATGTCAAGTTTGTCGGCAGCGCGTGACATGCCGCCCTCCTTGGCCACCACCCAGAAGTAATAGAGGTGTTTGAAGTTGAAATTCGTGCTCATTGTCTTGTTTTTTAGGAATATAGATAAGAAATTATCTGCTTTTATAAGAAACCAGAAAGTCCTAACCTCCTGCCCGTTCCTCTAAAGAGGGCTTCTTCTTCTGCCCATCTCTTTTCGTATTACCCCGGTCACCGCTGTTTCACATCTGATTTTTACGCCTGAGAAAGCAACACCATGACAATCGACACCACCACCCTTTCGTCCCGCAGCCCCAGCGGCTTCCCGGTGAATATGGCTCAGCCCGAGCTCATGCACACCGTCGAAGTCAAACGCGTGCTGCGCAACACATACGCCCTGCTGGCCATGACGCTGTTGTTCAGCGCCATCGTGGCAAGCGCATCTGTTGCGTACCGGTTGCCCGCACCCGGCATCATCCTGACTCTGGCAGGCTACTTTGGCCTGCTGTTTGCCATACACAAAATGCAAAACAGCGCCTGGGCGCTACCGGCTGTGTTTGCCCTCACCGGGTTCATGGGCTACACACTGGGCCCCTTGTTGACGCATTCGCTGGCATTACCCGGCGGCGCGCAAACCGTGTCCCTGGCGCTCGCAGCGACCGGTGCAACTTTTCTCAGCTTGTCGGCCTATGTGTTGCTGACACGGCGCGACTTCAGCTTCATGGGCGGTTTTTTGTTCTGCGGCATGGTGATTGCCTTGATTGCAGGGATCGCAGCCATGGTATTTGAGATCGCTGCGTTGGGACTGGCGGTGTCTGCCATGGTCGCCCTCTTATCCGCCGGTCTGATTTTGTTTGAGACCAGCCGCATAGTGAACCGCGGCGAGAACAACTACGTGCTGGCAACCGTTGGCCTGTATGTGTCGGTGTTCAACCTGTTCACCAGTTTGCTCAGCCTGTTCGGTATCGGCGGCTCGGGTGATTGACATCCAGGTACCAGACTTTGTCTGGGCGGGCCTGCTCCTGACAGGTGTATTGCTGTTTGGGGCCTTACAAGAGTTCAAAGCAAAAAATCTGCGTGACGCGCGTCTGCTGGCGGCCATCGGCGCACTCGGCCTGGCGGGCGCGGGTGTCACCTGTTACTTCTAAAAAGTGCGTTTTTAGTCAACATGCAAACCATGAATGGGGAACAACGATGAAATGTCCAAATTGCGTAGACATCCTTTTGACCATGGCGGACAGACAGGGGGTTGAAATTGATTACTGTCCTGCCTGTCGTGGCGTGTGGCTTGACCGCGGTGAACTCGACAAGCTGCTTGAAAAGGCTTCCGCCATGAGCGCCGGAACCAGTCCAGCTCGGACCGCTCCAGCGCATGCGCAGCCTCCTGCACATGTCGAGACTTATTACAAAGATGACTCGCGTTACCAGCACAGCCGGAGGAAATCATGGCTCGAGGATATATTTGACTGAACGCTGGGTCGATTCCTTTTGAGCTTTTTGTCTTCTTCTCCTGCGCGCACCAAGCGAAACCTATAACTTACAAATCACGATATGGAACTCTTAACCGATCCACAAGCTTGGATAGCA
>CANIRI010000098.1 GCA_947469815.1 Comamonadaceae bacterium
AGGCGGGAGGTGTCTTCGTTGCGCGCCTTTTGCGTGCTCAACTCATCCGCCAGTTGCGCCACCTTGGGAACGCTGCCACGACCAAACCACAGCTGAGCCTGCAAGATCAGCAACAAAGCCAATAGGACAGTGGGGACCAAGCGTTGTTTCATGTACGGGCAGCTTAAACGGTTTATCGCAGGTTGTAAAACGCACTACGGCCGGGGTAGACGGCGATTTCGCCCAAGTCTTCTTCAATCCGCAGCAGCTGGTTGTACTTGGCCATGCGGTCCGAGCGGCTCAAGGACCCGGTCTTGATTTGCCCGGCATTGGTGCCAACAGCGATATCGGCGATGGTGGAGTCTTCGGTTTCGCCCGAGCGGTGGCTGATCACGGCGGTGTAACCGGCGCGCTTGGCCATCTCGATGGCGGCAAAGGTTTCGCTCAGGGTGCCAATCTGGTTGATCTTGATCAGGATCGAGTTGGCAATGCCTTTGTCGATGCCTTCTTTGAGGATTTTGGTGTTGGTGACAAACAAGTCGTCGCCCACGATTTGCACTTTTTTACCCAGCCGGTCGGTCAGAATTTTCCAGCCGTCCCAGTCGCCTTCGGCCATGCCGTCTTCGATGCTGATGATGGGGTATTTGTCAACCCAAGTGGCCAACATATCGGTCCACTCCTGCGCGCTCAGACTCAGGCCTTCGCCCGCCAGTTCGTACTTGCCTTCCTTGTAAAACTCGGAGGCGGCGCAATCCAGGCCCAGGGCGATTTGTTCACCGGCCACGTAACCGGCTTTATCGATGGCTTCCAGAATCATCTGTATCGCGGCCTCGTGGTTGGGCACATTGGGCGCAAAGCCGCCTTCGTCTCCCACTGCGGTGCTGATGCCTTTGTCATGCAGAATTTTCTTCAGCGCGTGGAAGACTTCCGCGCCGTAGCGCAGGGCTTCGCGAAAGCTGGGCGCACCCAGAGGAATGATCATCAGCTCTTGCAAGTCGAGGTTGTTGTTGGCGTGCTCGCCGCCGTTGATGACGTTCATCATGGGCACCGGCATTTGCACCGCGCCCATGCCGCCAAAGTAGCGGTACAGGGGCAGACCGGCTTCTTCGGCCGCAGCGCGCGCCACCGCCATCGAGACCGCCAGCATGGCGTTGGCACCCAGGCGCGACTTGTCGGCAGTGCCGTCCAAATCCATCAGGGTTCTGTCCAAAAAGGCCTGCTCGGAGGCATCCAGGCCCAGCACGGCCTCGGAGATTTCGGTGTTGATGAACTCGACCGCGCGCAACACGCCCTTGCCGCCGTAACGGCTTTTGTCCCCGTCGCGCAGCTCAATAGCCTCGCGGCTGCCGGTGGATGCGCCCGAAGGCACGGCCGCGCGGCCCATGGTGCCGGACTCCAACAGCACATCACATTCAACCGTGGGATTGCCCCGGCTGTCCAAAATCTCGCGTCCTACGATGTCAACAATGGCACTCATCAAAGCTCTTTCAAAAGGTTGGGTTGGTATGCAGCCGCATGGCCAAGTCGGGTTGTACGCGAATTACGCGAAACTATTTTCTAAAAACGGATTCTTTTTGGTTACGTAATCGAGCGCCACCAAGGTTTCCAGCAAGGCTTTCATGTGGTGCAAGGGAACCGCATTGGGCCCGTCGCTCAGGGCTTTGGACGGGTCCGGGTGCGTTTCCATGAACAAACCGGCCACGCCAACGGCCACCGCCGCGCGCGCCAGCACAGGCACCATCTCGCGCTGGCCGCCGCTGCTGGTGCCCTGCCCGCCGGGCAATTGCACGGAATGGGTGGCATCAAACACCACCGGCGCACCGGTGTCGCGCATGATCGCCAAAGAGCGCATATCCGAGACGAGGTTGTTGTAACCAAAACTGGCGCCGCGCTCGCAGGCCATGAAGTTGTCTTCGGGCAAACCTGCCTCGCGCGCTGCAGCACGCGCCTTATCGATTACGTTTTTCATGTCGCCAGGCGCCAAAAACTGGCCCTTCTTGATATTGACCGGTTTGCCGGACTGCGCCACCGCGCGGATGAAATCGGTCTGGCGGCACAGAAAAGCCGGGGTCTGCAAGACATCGACCACGGCGCTGACTTGGGCGATCTGGTCTTCGCTGTGGATGTCGGTGAGCACCGGCACCTGCAATTCGCGTTTTACCTTGGCGAGTATTTCAAGGCCCCGCTCGATTCCGGGGCCGCGAAAGGTGGTTCCGCTGGAGCGGTTGGCTTTGTCAAAACTGCTTTTGAAAATAAAGGGAATCCCCAGGGCGGCGGTGATTTCCTTCAGCGTACCGGCGGTGTCCATTTGCAGTTGCTCGGACTCGATCACGCAGGGGCCGGCAATCAGGAATATCGGATGCTGGAGGCCGACCTCAAAACCACACAATTTCATGCCGCGACTTTCAGGGGGCGCCCCGAACCCTGGTGCTCCAAGGCCGCGCTGATAAACGCGTTGAACAAGGGGTGTCCGTCCCAGGGTGTGGATTTGAATTCGGGGTGGAATTGCACACCCACAAACCAGGGGTGCACGCTGAGGGGTAACTCAATCATCTCGGTCAGTTGCTCACGCTGGGTCAGCGCGGAAATGACCAAGCCGGCCTGCCGCAGTACGGCCAAGTAATTGACGTTGGCCTCGTACCGGTGGCGGTGCCGCTCGGTGACCACGTTGCCGTAGATCTGGTGGGCGATGGTGTCCTTGGCCACGTCCGAGCTTTGCGCGCCCAGGCGCATGGTGCCGCCGAGGTTGGAATTCTGGTCGCGGGTCTTGATGCTGCCGTCGGCGTCTTTCCACTCAGTGATGAGCGCGATGACCGGGTTGGGGCTGTCGGGCTCGAACTCGGTGCTGTTGGCATCGGTCAGGCCGGCCACGTGGCGGGCGAATTCGATGGTGGCCACCTGCATGCCCAAACAAATGCCCAGATACGGCACCCGGTTTTCGCGGGCAAAACGGGCCGCCTTGATCTTGCCCTCGATGCCCCGCTTGCCAAAGCCGCCGGGAACCAATACCGCGTCGTACTTGGCCAGTTGCTGCACCGAGTCGGCGTCCAGCGTCTCGGAATCGATGTAGGCAATCCGGACCTTGACATGGTTTTTCATGCCCGCGTGGCGCAGCGCCTCATTGAGCGACTTATAGCTGTCGGACAAATCCACATATTTGCCCACCATGGCGACCTGCACCTCGCCTTGCGGGTGCTCGGTCTCATAGACCAAATCGTCCCAACGCTTCAGGTTGGCCGGCGGCGTGCTCAAGCGCAGCTTGTCGCAAATCAGGCCGTCCAGCCCTTGTTCGTGCAGCATGCGCGGGACTTTGTAAATCGTGTCCACATCCCACATGGAAATCACGCCCCACAAGGGCACATTGGAGAACAGCGAAATTTTGTTGCGCTCTTCGGTGGGAATGGGCCGGTCGGCGCGGCACACCAACGCGTCGGCCTGGATGCCGATTTCGCGCAATTGCTTGGCGGTGTGCTGGGTGGGCTTGGTCTTGAGTTCGCCTGCGGCGGCAATCCAGGGGACGTAGCTCAGGTGCACAAAGGCGCTGTTGTTAGCGCCGAGTTGCAGGCTGAGTTGGCGCACCGCCTCCAGGAATGGCAGGGATTCGATGTCGCCCACGGTGCCGCCGATTTCAACGATCGCCACGTCCACCGCGTCGGGCTCCCCGTAGCGCGCGCCGCGTTTGACAAATTCCTGGATTTCGTTGGTGACATGCGGAATCACCTGCACGGTTTTGCCCAGGTAATCGCCACGGCGCTCTTTGTCGAGCACGCTTTTGTAAATTTGTCCGGTGGTGAAATTGTTGGACTTGCGCATGCGGGTCTCAACAAAACGCTCGTAATGGCCCAGATCCAGGTCGGTCTCCGCGCCGTCGTCGGTGACAAAAACCTCGCCGTGTTGGAGCGGCGACATGGTGCCGGGATCAACGTTGAGGTAGGGGTCCAGCTTAATTAAGGTGACTTTGAGGCCTCGCGACTCCAAAATCGCAGCGAGGGAGGCAGAGGCGATTCCCTTGCCCAGGGAGGACACCACGCCGCCAGTGACGAATACAAATTTGGTCATGGCGAGGACGAACCGCGGGGTTCGGGAGCTGGTAAAGCGCAATTATAGGCGTCTGCTACATTGCGCTTCGACGGCCCTGGCGGCGTCAGCACGTACCCGCAAAACCCAAAAAACCGAGCGCAACCCCACACCATGCACCTGCAGGGCAAACACATTGTTCTGGGCCTCAGCGGCGGCATCGCCTGCTACAAGGCCGCCGAGTTGTGCCGCGCCATGGTCAAGGAAGGGGCTACGGTGCAGGTCGTGATGACCGAGGCGGCGGCACAGTTCATCACCCCGGTCACCATGCAGGCTCTGAGCGGGCGGCCGGTTTTTGATTCGCAATGGGACCGCCGTCCCGACAACAACATGGCGCATATCAATTTGTCCCGGGAAGCCGACGCGGTGCTGGTCGCCCCGGCCAGCGCCGACTTCATGGCCAAGCTGCTGCACGGGCGCGCCGACGATTTGCTCAGCCTCTTGTGCCTGGCCCGCCCGATCGCCACCGTACCGCTGCTGATCGCACCCGCCATGAACCGGGAAATGTGGTCGCACCCGGCCACCCAACGCAATGTTGCGCAACTGCGCGCCGACGGCAGTTTTGTGCTGGACGTGGGCGCAGGCGACCAGGCCTGTGGCGAACAAGGCGACGGGCGCATGCTCGAGCCAGAGGAAATTCTGGAAGACCTGATAGCCCATTTCCAACCCAAAGTTTTGCAAGGGCGGCGGGTTCTGATCACCGCCGGGCCGACTTTTGAGGCCATGGACCCGGTGCGCGGTATCAGCAACCTCTCCAGCGGCAAGATGGGATTTGCCATCGCCCGCGCAGCGCGCGAGGCCGGCGCGCAGGTCACGCTGGTGGCCGGCCCGGTGGCGCTGGCGTCGCCGCGCGGGGTGCTGCGTATCGATGTGCGCTCCGCGCAAGACATGCTGCAAGCCTGCCAGGCGCAGGCCGACGCCAGCGACATCTTGATTGCCACGGCAGCGGTGGCCGATTGGCGAAGCGCCGACGCCGCGCAGCACAAAATCAAAAAAGACGGCTCCGGCCTGCCGCCAGAGCTGCACTTGGTGGAAAACCCGGACATCCTGGCAACGCTGGCCGCATCCGCACGCGGCCGCAGCGGCGCGCTCTTTTGCGTGGGCTTTGCGGCGGAGAGCCAGAACTTGCTGGAACTGGCCAGCGCCAAACGCGTGCGCAAAGACATCCCCCTGATAGTGGGCAACATCGGTCCGCAAACCTTTGGGCAAGACAACAACGCGCTGCTGCTGATTGACGCGCAGGGCGCGACGGAGTTGCCGCGTAACTCCAAAATCGCACTGGCGCGCCAACTGATTGCGCGCATCGCGCAGTACGGCATCCGGACTATTTCTTAGGCGCACCCATCCATGCAAGTTGACATCAAAATTCTGGACGCCCGGCTGCATGCGTCCATGCCGGCCTATGCCACACCGGGCAGCGCCGGCTTGGACCTGCGCGCTTGCCTGGATGCGCCGCTGACCCTCGAGCCCAACGCCTGGCAATTGGTGCCGACCGGCATGGCCCTGTTTTTGAATGACCCGGCGTATGCCGCGCTGATCCTGCCGCGCTCGGGCCTGGGGCACAAACACGGCATCGTCTTGGGTAATTTGGTGGGCTTGATCGACAGCGATTACCAGGGCCAACTGATGGTCAGCGCCTGGAACCGCAGTGCAACGGCATTCACGATCGCACCCATGGAGCGCATCGCCCAGCTCGTCATCGTGCCCGTAGTGCAGGCGAAATTTCGGGTGGTGACCGAGTTTCCTGCCAGCACCCGCGGCGAAGGCGGCTACGGCTCGACCGGCAAGGCCTGAGGCCTGAACCGCTGCTCAGTGCAGCTGTGTTCCGCCATCGCCCTGCACGTGTGGCGGCTCGATGCGGAAAAAGTGGGAACCGGTGCTGCGCTGTGCCAGTTCATCGGCGGTCGCGGCCCGCACATCTTCAATCTGCATGTGCAAGCGAATCGCAATCCCGGCCAGCGGATGGTTACCGTCGAGCACCACGTGCTCGGGATAAATATCGGTCACGGTAAACAGCGTGTGGCGCGGCGCGGCGGGGTTACAGCCTTTGGGTAGGGCTGAGCCCTCGATCAACAAGCCCACCTCCAGCTCCGCCGGGAACAGGCCGCGTGGCTCCAAAAAAAGCAACTTGTCGTCAAAGTCACCAAACGCCTGGTCGGGCTCTAACTGAATCTGCAGCGCGTCCCCAGCGCGGTGACCCTGCAAGACCTCTTCAATAGCCGGGAGCAAATCGCCTCCGCCTAAAAAGAACTCCAAAGGCTCGTCGAGTACATCCAATTGTTCGCCCAGCGTGTCCGTGAGCACCCAGGTCAATGCGACCACGCAGTCTTGAGAAATTTGCATCATTCGATTGTCGCACCGGCGATATGCCTGGAGTGCAAGCGTGGTGGTCGCGGATCAGCGCCGCAAACGCCAAGTTTTATTGGAGCAATGAAAGGATGACGGCATGCTACAGTCGTTGCAACAACTCGCATAGCAGCCATGAAAAATCTATTCCTGATCGTTCAACTGAAGAACGACGACTATCGATACGACCAGTGGCGCGCGGATTTTGACGCCGACGCCGACGCACACAAGATGTTTATGCGCGGTGTCGTGATCGGGAAGATTGACGACCACACTGCGATGATGGCAGCCGAGATTTTTGACAAACCTGGTAGGGATGCGTACCTTGCCGCGACAGCCGAACGGAGCGCAGCGTTGGGCATTAAAAACCAGTCCTACGTGATGATCCAAATCAGCGCCGATTGAAGCGCTGTTTCAGTATCGTGTGGTGCCCGAGACCAGAATCGAACTGGTACGCCCCATTTCTGGAAGCGGCGGATTTTAAGTCCGATGTGTCTACCTATTTCACCACTCGGGCAGGCCCCGAGAATCTTACACCTGAACGGACGGCAACAGCCTAGGGGAGGACTGAGGGCTGCCGAAGGCCATCGGTGAAGCTACTTCCTATGGGCTGCGATTCGGGCCTCCAGCATGTCGCGGTTTTTAGCTGCGTTCGGGTCACCCTTCTTCGCCGCTTTGGCGTAGAACCCTAACGCGCGGACCTCATTTTCTTCAACGCCTTGGCCGTGCTCGTGCATGAAACCAAGATTAGCCAACGCGCCCGCATGGTCTTGGGCTCCGGCGAGCTGATACCAGCGCATCGCTTCGTGGTAATCCTGCTTAACACCCTTTGCGTTCGAATACATAAAGCCCATACGGTTTTGCGCGTCAGCACTACCGTGATCGGCGGCCGACTTGTACCAACGCAGGGCTTCGTGGTAGTCCTCTTTGACGCCTAATCCGTTTTCGTATAGCGAGCCGACGTGCAAGCGACCGGGATTGCTGCCTGAAACCGCTGCCAATTTGTACCAACGCATGGCTTCAGCGTAATCTTGTCGCGCTCCCATGCCCTTTTCATAAAGTATGCCCAGCTTGACATGGGACTCGACATGCCCAAGCGCGGCCGCCAACTTATACCAAGCCATCGCGGCCGCAAAATCTTGCTCGACGCCATGGTGGTTTTCAAACATGCATCCGATCGCAAATTTTGCGTCGGCGCTACCCTTATCCGAAGCCAATTTGTAACAGCGCATTGCCTCTTGGTAATCCTGTTTGACGCCTGTGCCGCGCTCATAAAGGGCACCCAGGTTCAGTTGCGCTCCGGCATGCCCATGCCCTGCGGCTAATTTGTACCAGCTAAACGCTTGCACGCAGTCTTCATCGACGCCTTGCCCTTTCTCACACATCACCCCCAAATTGAACTGCGCGCCGATGTGCCCCTGATCTGCTGCCAATTTGTAGCCGCGTACCGCCTCGGGGAGGTTCCTGGGGACACCCTGCCCAT
>CANIRI010000099.1 GCA_947469815.1 Comamonadaceae bacterium
ACTTTTTGATCAAATTGAAAAAAACATGGGCAAGCAGCATCTATAAAAACTATATTAAAAGATACTCTTTTGCACGTCGTGTCGTGCAATGGGTATGGCGCAGTGGTATTCCGCTATATATAAACAATGTCTATCCTTTGCTAAACAAAGATATGCGGCAATGGCGATCTCTGGTGCAATATTCCCTGGTCGCTGAACTTTCACATGAGCCCAGCTATGATCTTATCAATGAATCGATTGTAGAAACCATGCTACTAACTGTATTCCCTGAAAAAAATCAGCATCTTTTAGGTTCAAAACAGGCTCAATATACGTTTCCTAAAATCTTTGTTGCAACGGTCCCAAATGCAATGATTTATGGTGGTACGAATCTGGTTCTAACTGATAAGCAAGTGCTTTGTCATGATTTATATAATTTTCATCAAGATTACACCTCAGAAGAACTTCATTGTCGAGCAATCATTAATCCCAGAGACAATTGTATCCGGTGGTTATCGCATGATAATACACCCGGTCGTATCCCCGTTGCTGCATCTTTTGTGGATTCTTGTGCGGCCAACTATGCCCATTGGGTAACTGAGGTGCTACCACGCATCTGTCTGTTCTGCTCTGATAGTCGATTTGATGATATTCCAATCATCATCAATGATGGTTTGCACAGCAATTTAATAGAATCACTTTATCTGGTGTGTGGCAATAGAGCGATTTTTTCCCTGCCAATTGGCCAAGCCATGACTGTCGACAAACTGTACATCATGTCTCCTTCTGGGTACGTGCCTTTCGAAAAACGACCAGGAAAATTTATAAAGCCTCCTTCGGATGCTTTGTTCAGCCCGGATGCGCTACAAATGCTTCGTGATCGACTCAGGGATAAATTATCGATGGTGCGGAGCGATGATTTCCCCAAAAAAATATATCTACGTCGTGGGACAAGCATACGTAAGCTCATTAATGAGTCAGAAATCGAAGCTATATTAGTTGCCAGAGGATTTTCGATTATATCCACTGAACGACTTACATTTGCAGAGCAAGTGGTGGTTTTTCAAAATGCGGAAGTCATTATTGGACCGACTGGTGCAGCTTGCGCAAACATTATTTTTAGCAACCCACTTGCCGATATTGTTATATTGATGGGTACTCACGAAAACATGCCTTACCGATATTGGCTGAATATGTCCAGTGCAGTTGGCGTAAAAAAGATTTGTTATATCTTGGGTGACATCGTACAAAACAAGGAGCTTGATTTTCATGGTGACTATCAAATCAATATCAATGAGTTACACAACTATCTAAATAAACTCCTGGGAAAACAGATGACTACCATTCATCCAACCGCTTATGTGTCTCCTCTCGCAAAACTGGGCAATCAAGTTGAGGTCGGAGCCCTTGCAATCATTCATGACAATGTGGTCATAGGTGACCGAGTTAAAATTGGGGCTTATTGTGAATTAGGCCTTTCTACTCCGCTTGGTGATGGCACACCGTTAATTATTCAGAATGATTCTTTAATAAGGTCACATTCAATATTTTATGAGTCTTCGGTATTTGGCTCTGGTTTGACAACAGGACATCACGTAACCGTTCGGGAAAATACAAAGGCAGGAGAAAGCTTTCAAATTGGTACGTTTAGTGAAATCCAAGGCGATTGCGAAATAGGCGATTTTGTTCGATTTCAATCCCATGTTTTTGTCAGTAAAAAAACAAAAATAGGTAACTATGTTTGGGTGCTACCTTATGTTGTTTTTACCAACGACCCCACCCCTCCTAGCAATCAAATGATGGGGTGCATTATTGAAGATTTTGCCAGCATTTGTGCTTCATCAACTATCTTACCGGGAATTACAGTCGGCCAGTATTCATTGGTTGCAGCTGGAGCGTGTGTGACCAAAGATGTCCCTGCTCACATGGCCGTAGCAGGTGTACCAGCAAAAGTAACCGGCGAAGCTAAATCTATTTTGAAACGAGATGGCTCCGGAGAACCAGCATACCCATGGAAAACCCATTTTCATCGAGGCTATCCTGCTTCTGTCGTCGATAACTGGAAAACTGAGCTCAATACAAAGACTGATGGCAAAAATGGAGTTATAAATGATTGAACATTGTAAAATACTTGAGATGCCAAAAATAAACGACCCTAGAGGGAATCTCACGTTTATTGAGTCAGGCAATCATATTCCATTTAATATCAATCGCGTCTACTACCTTTATGATGTTCCAGGCGGTGCTGCGCGTGGCGGTCATGCCCACAAAGCATTGCACCAACTGATCATTCCTATATTTGGTTCGTTTGACATTCATATTGATGATGGACGTTCCAAAAAAACCATACATATGGATCGTAGCCATTGTGGGTTATATATATGCCCCATGATTTGGCGAGAGATTGATAATTTTTCACCCAATGCAATCTGTATGGTTTTAGCCTCAAATTTATATAGTGAATCGGATTACTACCGTGACTATCATGAGTTTCTGGCAGATATACCCAAAGAGGAAATACAATGATGAAGATCCCTTTTCTTGATCTCTCGCGTGTTCATCAAGACATTTATGAACCATTGCAAGCCGCGTTTAGTCGGGTACTTGATTCGGGCTGTTTCATTATGGGCCATGAATTAGAATCATTTGAAACCGAATTTGCCGAATATTGTGGCGTTAAACACTGTGTGGGCGTAGGCAATGGACTTGAGGCCATTCATCTTCTGCTTCGCGCTTATAAAATTGGACAGGGTGATGAAGTCATTGTTCCATCTAATACCTTCATTGCTACTTGGTTGGCCGTTAGCCAATGCGGTGCTACGCCTGTTCCGGTCGAGCCTCGTTGTGACACACATAATATTGACCCTGATTTGATTGAAGCTGCGATCACACCACGGACTAGAGCTATTATTGCTGTGCATCTATATGGTCAATCAGCAGACATGGATCGAATTAATGACATTGCACTACGGTACAACCTGATAGTTATTGAAGACGCCGCACAAGCGCAAGGAGCGGAATACAAAGGGAAACGTGCCGGTTCTTTAGGTCATGCCGCAGCCACCAGTTTTTATCCGGGCAAAAACCTGGGCGCGCTTGGCGATGGCGGTGCTGTATTAACTCAGGACGATGACATTGCCGACGACATAAAACGACTCCGAAATTATGGATCAAAGGTCAAATATCAACATGACACAGCGGGTTACAATAGTCGTCTTGATGAAATGCAAGCCGCGTTTCTACGCGTGAAACTCAATCATCTCAATGAATGGAATATCCGCCGGCGAAAAGTTGCTCTTCAATATTCAACGCTGTTAAATGGATTGGAAATAATTTCACCCTTCGTTCCTGATTGGGCTGATCCTGTTTGGCATCTTTATGTCATTCGTAGTCAACAACGCGATAAACTGAAAACGCATTTGGAACATCAGGGTATATCCACTGTGATCCATTACCCAATCGCTCCGCATCAACAAAACTGTTATCTCCAATATGCTGACCATTCACTTCCGATTGCCAAGTCGCTGTCGGGCGAAGTGCTTAGTCTACCGATGTCACCTGCGATGAAGGATGATGAAATTGAATATGTGGTTAAGATGATTGGGCAATTCAGCTAACACTTAGGTGCAATAAATGAGCATTAAAAAATCAGGTTCACTCTACGCAACCTGTAAAGTTGTTGCCAAAGCCATTCATAACGGTGAACTTAATCTCGCCTTACAATTAATTCATGATTTAGTAGAGCGCATTATCACGGAACCCCTCTGTACTGGCCATGTATATGGATCAAAAGAGCTGGATGATCTGTGTCAAACAATTGGTGAATGTAATTTATCCGGCAACTGCCCACGTCATCCCGAACGCCGTGAGGGATCGCCTGCCGATGGCACCGTTTTTGTCTATATTGTTACAAAAGTACAAAAATCAGGCGGACATAGTCGAGTCATTGAACGTTTTATCACGGCAAGACCTGAAGCAAAACATTTGATTTTGGCAACGGGATTGAATGGCAAGTCAGACTTTGCTTGTCGACTAAGCGAATTATCAAAAATAACCGATGTGATTTTGGAAACAGCTCCATCTGGGAATTTTCAACAAAAGTTAACTTGGCTACAAAAACGGCTAATAGAAATACAACCTGAACAGACCTATCTATTTAATGATCATCAAGATAGTATCGCGATTGCCGCCATTCAACCCTCTATGGGACTTAATGCCAGCTTTTACCATCATGCTGATCATCACCTGTGTTTAGGCGTGTTTTCATCGCATTTGCATGAGCACATTGATATACATCCGATGGGTTATCATCACTGCAGAGAAACGCTGGGGGTTAAGAATAGATATCTGCCCCTGACTATTGATGACAAAGGTATGCGCTCAACTAATGTACCATTTAAACAGAATGATTACCTTACAACATGCACAGCAGCGCGCGCCAATAAAATTGAAAGCCCCTATTACATCAGTTATCTTGCTGTTATTCCCCTGCTCTTACAATCCACAGGTGGAAAACATGTCCATATTGGACGTTTAACGCCGTGGGCTTTATTTAAACTTCGGCGCAGTTTAAAAAAACATGGCATAGCTTCAGATCGGTTTGTCTATACACCTTGGGTCCCTAGTGTATGGACAGCTTTACATGATTTTAATGTGGATTTATACATCACCTCATTCCCTTATGGCGGAGGTCTTACCCTGATTGAGGCAATGGGCGCGGGTGTACCTGTAGCACTTCATAGGCATATTTATTCCAGAGTATTGAGTGGAATTGATCTCGCCTACCCTGAAGCATTCATCTGGCAAGACCCTGACGCTTTGATAGAGTATTGTTGTACTGTAACTGCGGATGAGTTGCTTAAACATGGAGAAATAGCACGCCGGCAGTATGAAAACTTC
The DNA here is from genome assembly GCA_947469815.1 of Comamonadaceae bacterium. Classification (GTDB taxonomy): domain Bacteria; phylum Pseudomonadota; class Gammaproteobacteria; order Burkholderiales; family Burkholderiaceae_C; genus Allorhodoferax. The sequence goes on from CANIRI010000099.1 coordinate 4,879, forward strand.
TATGATCGCGACATTTTTGATGGCCTGATTAATCAAAAAATTGATTCACTTGAACCAGGTCAATTGCCTGAATATCCTCAAAAATCAGATGAATGGGCTTGCTGGATGGAAAACCAACTCTCGCTAAGCAAGCTTATTATGCGCACAGCTTATCGGTCTTACAGGCGAATACGAAGAAGATTAGCCCGATCGCATTAATATTGATTGGCATGGTGCTGATATTCCCATGAATATGCAACGTGAAGACATTGCATTAGCCCACGGAAGACGAATACAACACCTGACCTACACGGTTAATATGTTCAATCAAATCAGGCGAATCAATGCATTTAAACAAAGACAGGTCAATGGAATAAATCAACATCAAATCATCCAGCTGGGTTTCAATACGGTTCAGTTGCTCATATGTTAATTGTTCACCCAACAACGTTATATCGATATCCGACCCATTGCGGTAATTGCCTTTTGCTCGCGAACCATAAATAACTGCTTTGTCAATGCATGGGTAGTTTGAAAACACCGCTTTCATTTGGCTGATAGTGGATTCTTTCAAACCGAATGGTAATGGATCAACCGGCATTTTCTAGGCCTTGCATGGTTTCTCTCAGCTCTAAAAATAAAGAAAAATACCGTTTAACAATGTTTTCAGCGATTAAATCCGCCGTTGCTTGATTATACGTGTGGCTGGTTCGGTTCCTGTCTTTAATCATGCCCATCCATCCATCGCCATCCTGAATCAAGTCCAATTTGAAGGCTTCACGCGTTGCATCTCGTGATCCGTGTATTGCAGAATTGCCTTGTTCTCTTAAATAATCACGCAAAACATTCCAGGCTAATTCATGAGTGTACTCAAAGGCTTGAATTAAACCTTGCTCTTCCAACTCATTTAATTGGCCTTTGGCAATAAATTTTTCAAATTGTGATAATGCTTTTTTATAATTGGAAAAACGCTGCATCCAACGTACTTCTGATGTTTCATCCATAACGTTATCCATATTAAATTCCGAATTAGATAGATTTATTCGGAGTGTCATACGATTTAGTATAACGATTCAACCAGTAATAAGCCACAAAACAGCCGAGAATTACTAAGGCGTATCAAAAATCAAATGAACCTCTTGCCACGGTAACGCCATGATCTGCTCATTCAGTTTATAACGATTTGGAGTCTGGCAAACAATATAAGCGCGCTCTATATCGGGGTATTCTTCAATGAATTTTTTGAGATGCCGTGCATCATTCATATCGGGTTTATCGGTCCACCTGACCTCAATAGGAATGTACCGATGTGCAATATCAAGGACATAATCTATTTCGGGCCCACTGGTATCCCGCCAATACCTTACTTTGATTTGCGGCGAGCGCAATTGACTCTGGTACACCAGCTCGTTACCAATATAGTGTTCAAATAAATCAGCCATGATTTTCTTTGGCAATCCAATCGATTCATTCGCACAAACCCGGCGCACGCCCAAATCAAAAAACAAATATTTAGGGGATTTAACCAATCTGCGCTGAGTATAACTGTTTGTGATGGGATCAATTCTTAATACCAGCATGCAGTCTTCTAAAATTTGATAGTAGTTGGCTATTGTTGTATCTGCAACGCCTACATCTTGTGACAGCCGCGTGAAATTTAACTGGCGTCCTGCCTCCCCTGCAGCAATTTGAAGAAAACGAGAAAAGCTTCCTACGTTACGAACCAATGCTTCTGCACGAATCTCCTCTTCAAGATAAGTACTGACATAAGAATAAAGATCAATCTCTTGCAATGAAGGCTCGGTGTCCGTGACAATGCCCGGCAACGCCCCATACAATAACAGCTGCTCGATAGTTGGGTTCAATGCATGCATTTCTTGATATAACAAAGGCGTCATGTGTAGAGAAACAACGCGCCCCGGAAGCAAGTTCAGATCTTTTCCTGCTTTCAATTTTCGAGCCGATGATCCGGATAAAATAAATTGTGCCTTTTGTTTATCAATCATGTATTGCGCAATATCCATAACACGTGGAATTTTTTGCACTTCATCAATAAAAATAAGCGGGGGCTTCGAAAACATTTTGATTTGTTCTTCCAGCTCACGTTCTAGCAACGCAGGATTTTGCTCGTATCGTTGACGCGTTGCAACATGAGCAAATGAATAGCTAATATCCGGCTTGATTTGTTTTTCAATTAAGGTGGTTTTACCCGTTTGACGCGGGCCTAACAATAAAATACTTTTGTCCCGTTCCAACGTTTGCCGGATATTTTTTTCTAATAGTCGGGGGATAAATGGCTTCATAAACCGGATTTTCTATGAATATTCAGTCCATGTAAAGAAAAAACATAGAGGATCCGGTTTATTAGCGGTGCGTCGCTCTTAAAAATAACATTGAGTGATGCGAATTCTCTGCAATCACTTCATAACCCTGAAGAATTTTCATCGGATCTACACCTGGATCCAGCGCACTGGATGGGGCAACGCCGACAAAAATACACTCCATAAGCAATCCGACAGCATTACAATTTTCGAACAATTTTACAAACTTGCAGCATAAACTCGCCAGAATAAGCCAGTCTATCGTTCAAGAAAGTTTTTGCGACAGAACCGGCAATAGTTATTGAATTCGTGCAACTAAAGTGTTACGCTTTAGTCATGCATAAGAATAATGAATACATAGCTTATCACGGTGATTTTTTCACCATCGAATGGTACTTTGATCACAAAGATCAAAGTCAGGCCTTCGACTATTATCAATCGCTTAATGCAGATGAGCGAATCAAGCTATTGAAATTGTTTAAACGCATGGGTGATGCGGGTGAAATTAAAGACATCACAAAATTTGTGAATGAGGGTGATAAAATTTACGCTTTCAAACCGCAACCCGATCGATTCTTGTGCTTTTTTTATGACGGTAAAAAAATTATTGTGACCAATGCATTTAGAAAAAAACAGCCAAAATTGCCTGAAAACGATAAGGAAAAGGCATTGAATACTCGAGATAACTATATTTCG
>CANIRI010000100.1 GCA_947469815.1 Comamonadaceae bacterium
GAAAGCGGATCATGTTGATCGGCATAAAGGTGTAGCCCAACAGGCCCGCCAGAATCGAGAAGGTGATCACCTGGTTGAGCATGATCTGACCCTGGATCTGGGTGTAGCCGGTCAAGCCGAAAGCGCAGGCAATCGGCACCAAGAACACGATGGCCCGGTACGGCGTGTGGTAGGTCGGGTGCACGGCACCGAACCAGGCGGGCAAGTAGCGGTCGCGACCCATGGAAAACCAGGCGCGGGAGGCGTCGTTGATGCAGCCGTTGGCCGATGCCAATGCAGCAAAGGCCGAGCCCACCCACATCAGCACCTGCAGGTTCCAGCTTCCGGTGAGCTTGCCTGCGTCGTACATCGGCGTGGCGGCGATTCCGAGGTATTCCCAGGGGATGAGTCCGGTACAGACATACCAGGTGATCACAGCGGCGATCACCAGGGTCAGCATGCCGGTCATGGTGCCCAGCGGGATGGCGCGCCCGGGTGAACGCACTTCTTCTGCCGACTGGCAGGTGCCCTCAATGCCTAGGTAATACCACATGCCGAACTGCAAACTGGCCAGCACACCCAGCCAGCCATAGGGCAGACTGTTGTTGGAGAAGAAGGCCTGGTGTTGCAGCAGATGCGTGCCCGACCAAGGGCCTACGTTCAAGAGCAGCAGCAATATGGCCAAAAATGCAAAGGCCGTGATCACGATATTGACCGACAGCGTCATGAAAACGCCCCGGTAATTCAGCAGCGCCAGCACCATGATGGACAGGGTCACAAAGGGACGCGCCAGCTTGTCCGCTTCTTCCGGTGATGCCGCGCCAAAGTCGGCGGCCATGGACTTCATCAGGTCGCCGACCACAATTGCGTCGGCTGCCTCAAGCATGGTGTAAGCCAGAACCAGGTACAGGCCGACATTGAAGGCCATCAGCGGGCCCACAATGTGTTTGGCTTGCGTGTATTGGCCACCGGCGGCGGCCACAGTAGAAGTGACCTCCGAGTCGATCATCGCCACGCAGGTGTAGAGCAGGCCGCTGACAAAGCAGGCGACCAAGGCGGCCCAGGGGCCTCCGTTGTCAATGGTGAAGTTCCAACCCATGAACTCACCCACCAACACAATTCCCACGCCCAGGGCCCACACGTGTGCGGGACCCAGTACGCGGCGCAGTCCGATGTGGTCGGTACCAGTAGCAGCAGTTGACATGTTTGTATTCCTTAGATGGAAAAATCGGGCGCTACGCGGCGCTCACTCTTGGCCTTCGCGGGAACTGGTGAGGAACTCCTCGGGGTATTCCTTGCCCACTTTGAGCAGGTCGACCAACATCCAGATCGCAATCAGTGCAGAAATCAACCAGGCCGCATTGGCCAGCATGTCCCAGGTGCTCATGGTGTCTCCTTCGTGTGGGTAGTGGATGCCGGGCCAAAGCGCTCATCGATCACTTCGCGCAGCTCTTTGTCAGAGGCACGGACCAGAAACGAGAAATAGCCGATCACGACCAGCGCAGTCAGCAACAGCATGGACCAGTCAATCGAATAGGACTTGGCAGCAATGGCGGCTTCCCGTTCAGCCACCTTGGCGGCGTCCCAGCCCAGCGCGGCAAAACGCTCGGATTTGATCTTGTCCTGGGCACTCGGTTCGGCTGCTTTGGCTGCGGGTGCCTCCGCTGCGACCGCAGCCGCAGGGGCATCGGCGCTGGTGGCTGCAGCGGGAGCGGCAGGGTCGGCTGGCGCTGTAACAGCTGCGGCTGGCGCTGCAGGGTCAGCGGGTGCGGCTGGCGCCGCAGCAGCTTCGGCTGCCGCAGGCGCGGCCTCGGGTGGTGGCCCCGCGCTCAGCACGGTCAGGTACAGGCAGCCCAGCAGCGTGGCTGCCACCAGCACGATCACGAACAGGCTGTCAAAAAGCTGGCCTGCAGCACTCTGCTCGGGCGGCTGGTAGGGTGTTTTTTGGGACATGGCAATCTCCGTGTGTTCAGGAGCCAATGTGGCGGGCGTTGGCATCGAGGTGGGCGATGTCCTGCCCATAAATATGGTTCTTGTCTTCCTGGTAATGCCGAACCATGGCGACGATGGAGGCGGTGTTGAACACGCAAATGGCCAGCGCGCTGACGTACACCAAGGTGGTGAAAGCACCCGGCGGCGCGATATCGGCGATTTGCCTGACCACAAACCAGATGGCGATCCAGGCAGCGGCCAGCAACACGTACGCAAAGATCCTGTCATTGCTGCACATGGCATCAATGCGGGCTTGCAGTTCGGGGTCTGTTGTCATGTTTTCATCTCCTCAAGAAATAGAGAATTTCCTAAAATGAAAACAAAGTATCTGCCATTCAACAAACGCCTGCTATTGGTAGAAACCCATGCCTTTTTTTGGTGCGGAATTCGCCGGTTGAGCAGCCAGCCGCACCCTATTCAAGTGCAAAAGGACGGGTTTGTGGGCAGCAGCGCACCCCGGCAGCGCTGCGCGCGGCCACGGTCTGGTAAAGCCCGAGAAGGGCTAGCGGCTAGCGGCTAGCGGCTTTGTCGCTGAACAGTGATTTGACCGAGCCCAGCAGGGGCCAGATCAGCATCACCATGGCCAGGCCGGCGATGCCGCCGACCAGCTTGTTGGACCAGAAGATGGACACATCACCCTGTGACAGCAGCATGGATTGGCGGAAACTGGCCTCGGCCATATCGCCCAGCACCAAGGCCAGTACCAGCGGCGCCATGGGGTACTTGAGCTTTTTGAACAAGTAGCCCACCACCCCGAAGACCATCATCATCACCACGTCGAACATGGAACTGTGCACGGTGTAGGCCCCGATGGCGCAAATCACCACAATCACCGGCGCGATGACCGAGAACGGAATGCGCAAAAACGCAGCCCAGTAGGGCACAGTGGTCAAAACCACCAGCAGACCGACGATATTGCCCAGGTACATGGAGGCAATCAGACCCCAGACGAACTCTTTGTGTTCCACGAACAGCATGGGACCGGGTTGCAGGCCCCAGATCATCAGGCCGCCCAGCAACACCGCCGCAGTCGGGGAGCCGGGGATACCCAGCGTCAACATGGGCAGCAGCGCCGAGGTTCCGGCGGCGTGGGCAGCGGTTTCAGGAGCCAGCACGCCTTCGATCTGGCCCTTGCCAAAGGATTCGGGGTCTTTGGACATGCGCTGGGCGATGCCGTAGCTCATGAACGAAGCGGGCGTTGCGCCGCCGGGCGTGATGCCCATCCAGCAGCCAATGGCGGTGGAGCGGATAAAAGTCAGCCAGTACCTGGGCAGCGTCTTCCAGGTTTCCCACACCACTTTGGGGTTGAGCTTGGCCGACTTGCCCTTGAAGGCCAGGCCTTCTTCCATGGTGAGCAGGATCTCACCAATGCCGAACAGACCGATCACTGCGATCAAAAAGTCAAAGCCTTTGAGCAGCACCGGGAAGCCATAGGTCATGCGCAGTTGGCCGGTTACGGTGTCCATGCCCACGGCGGCCAGCGCAAAGCCCAGCATCATGGCCACGATCACCTTGGTCGGCGGCTCCTTGCTCATGCCCACAAAACTACAAAAAGTGAGCAACTGAACCGCAAAGTATTCGGCCGGCCCGAAGTTGAGCGCAAATTTGGCCAGCACCGGCGCCAGAAACGTGATGAGCGCGACGGCGAAAAATGCGCCGATGAACGACGAGGTGAAAGCCGCTGTCAGCGCCTGGGCGGCTTTGCCCTGTTGCGCCATGGGGTAGCCGTCAAATGTGGTGGCGACCGACCAGGGCTCGCCTGGAATATTGAACAAAATCGAGGTGATCGCCCCGCCGAAGAGAGCGCCCCAGTAAATACACGACAGCATGATGATCGCCGACGTGGGGTTCATCGTGAAGGTCAGCGGCAGCAAAATCGCAATGCCGTTGGCTCCGCCCAAGCCGGGCAATACGCCAATCAACACGCCCAACGTGATGCCTATCAGCATGTACAGGATATTGGGCAGTGTCATGGCGACGGCAAAGCCGCCAAATAGGTTGTTGACTTCTTCCATTAGAACCCCAGCATATTTTCAATCGGACCCTTGGGCAGGGGAACCAGAAACCATCTTTCAAAGACCAGGAAGAAAGTCAGCGGCACGCCGAGCGAGACGCCCAGGGTCAAAGGCCAAGCGAAATTGCCGTGGCGGCGCATGAAAAACCCGATGAGCAGCGCGGAGGGCAAATAAATGCCCAGGTACACCATGGCGACCACGTAAATCACCATGGGTACCAGCATCTGAAACACCGGAACCAATTCTTTGCGGGTGGCAAATACGCCCGTGGCGCTGCCCCATTTCAGCAGCGTGGTCAAGACAATCAGGCCGCTGGCAGACATCAGAATCACGCCGATGTAAAAAGGGAAATAACCCGCCTGCGGCCCCTCGTCGCCCCAGCCAATACCGACACGCATGCTGTCGGTAATGACCAGAGTGGCAATACCCATGATGATCAAGCCCACAATCAGTTCGGGGCCGCGCGTCAGGGTAACCGGGGAGTCGTCCCGGTCATCCCCTTCCTGGTGGTTCGGTGTAGTCATGGTGTCTTGCGGTGCAAATGGGCTGTCGATCAGGTGCTATCAATTCGCGAGGAAGCCGGCCTCTTTCATGAGGTCGCGGTGCTGCTGCTCGGCCTTGGTCAACCAGTCCACATACTCTTTGCCTGACAGCGTGGTCTGCTTGAACGCGCCTTCTTCCATGAAGGCTTTCCACTCAGGCAAAGCGCGTACTTTCTGGAACAGGTCGAGGTAGTACTTCACCTGGTCTTCGGTCGCGCCGGGCGTCATGAAAATGCCGCGCAGCATCAAGTAGTCCACTGGCAGTCCGGCGGACTCGCAGGTCGGGATGTCGCTCCAGGCTTGGGTAGCGGTCATCTTGTTTTTGTACGGCAGACGCTCTTTGTCAAACACGCACAAAGGACGCAGCGCACCCGAGCGCCAGTGGTTATCAGCCTCAATCGGGTTGTTGACCGTGGAGTCAATGTGTTTGCCCACCAGCTGCACGGCCACATCACCACCGCCTTTGAGGGGGATGTAAATCAATTTCTTGCCGAGGGTTTTCTCCAGCAGCACGGTGATGATCTGGTCTTCCTGCTTGGAGCCGGTTCCGCCCATTTTGAAGGTCTTATCGGGTGCAGCTTTGATTGCAGCCAGGTAGTCGGCGGTGGTTTTGTAGGGCGTATCGGCATGCACCCATAAAACAAACTGGTCCAGCGCCAACATGGACACCGGGGTCAGGTCACGCCAGACAAAGGGAACACCGGTGGCCAGCGGGGTGGTGAACAGGTTGGACAGTGTGATGATGATTTTGTGCGGATTGCCCTTGTCGCTCTTAACGTCCAGAAACCCTTCAGCGCCCGCGCCACCGGATTTGTTCACCACGATGATGGGCTGCGAGGTGAGCTTGTTTTTGGCTGCAACGCCCTGGATAAAGCGGGCCATCTGGTCTGCGCCGCCCCCGGTGCCGGCGGGGACGACGAATTCGATGGGCTTGGTGGGCTCCCAGGCGAAAGCGGGTGCGATCGCAGCGGCGAGTGCCAGTGCCACAGCGCCTTGGGCGGCGCGAACCATAGATGTCAGTTTCATGCTGTCTCCTTTTTGGTTAACAAATCCATTCACTTGAGGGTTCGGGGCTAACCCAGCTTGCTACCGACCGCCAGGCCCTGTGCCCGTGCGTAATCGGCTGCGCCCATTTTTTTGCCATCTTCTGCGCGCAGCTTCAAGATTTCAATCTGCCCGCTTTGCGATGTCACAAAAATCGACGTCTCGCCGATGTGGGTTATCTCACCCGGCTTGCCCTTGCTGTCACCATAGCGGCCGATGCGGTGCTTGCGGCAGTCATACACAAAGACCTTGGTCTCGCTAAGGTTGGTCCAGGCTCCCGGCGCCGGGTTGCAGGCGCGGATCAGGTCATAGACCACGTCCACATGGTTGGCCCAGTTGATTTTGGATTCGGCGGCTTGAAACCAGCCCTCATACGTGGCTTGCGACTCGTCTTGCTCTGCGGTCGTGTAGCGGCCGGCCACCACCGCGTCCGCTGCTTCCAAAAGCGCGGCCACGCCCATGGGAAACAGCTTATTGAAATACAGCTCGCCCAGGGTCTCATCTGGTTCGATGTCGCAGGTTTTTTGCAAAATCACCAGACCCTCATCCAGGCCGTCGCTGGGGCGGAAGATGGTCAGGCCGGTTTGCTTTTCGCCGCGCGACATCGCCCAGTTGATGGCCGAGGGTCCACGGTATTTGGGCAGCAGGGAAGGGTGGTACTGGATGGTGCCGTGCTGAGGAATATTGAGCAGCGACTGCGGCGCAAACTGCACCACATAGGCCATCACGCCGATGTCCGGCTGCAGGCTTTGCATCGCGTCGTGCGCGGCCTGGTCGGTGAGTTTGTCGAGTTGCAGCACGTTGAGGCCGCGCGCTTGCGCTTCGACCCGCAGCGCATCGGGCTTGGTGCCAGGTTTTTCCGGGCGGCAGAAAACACCCACCACCTCGTCGCCGCGCGCCAGAAAAGCTTCGAGCGCGGCTTTGCCGAAATCCTGCTGACCGATCAAAACAATTTTCATGGTGCGGGGTTCAGATGACTTTGGATTCGCGCAGGCTGCCGATCTCGGCGCTGGAGTAGCCCAGTTGCGTCAGCACTTCCTCGGTGTGCTCGCCCAAGAGCGGCGAGCGGGTCACCTCGGTGATGCTGTCCGACATCTTGATCGGGTTACCCACCGTCAGGTATTTGCCGCGCTCGGGGTGGTCGACCTCGACCACGGTGCCGGTGGCGCGCAGCGAGGGTTCTTCGGCGATTTCCTTCATGGACAAAATCGGCCCGCAGGGGATGTCGAACTCGTTCAGGATGTCCATGGCCTCGAACTTGGTCTTGGTCATGGTCCACTCTTCAATGCGCGCAAATATCTTCTTCAGGTGCGGCAGACGCTTCGGCGGCGTCGCGTAGTTGGGGTCGGTAATCCAGTCTTCCTGGCCAATCACTTTGCACACCGCCGGCCACACCGCCGCCTGGGTGATGAAATAAATATAGGCGTTGGGGTCGGTCTCCCAGCCCTTGCACTTCAAGATCGAGCCCGGTTGGCCGCCGCCCGAGGCATTGCCCGCACGCGGGACCGAATCGCCAAACGGCGTATCGGGGTACTGCGGGTATTCGTTCATGGTGCCGGTGCGTTCCAAGCGCTGCTGGTCGCGCAGTTTGACGCGGCACAGGTTGAGCACCGCGTCCTGCATGGGGGCCAGCACTTTCTGCCCGCGTCCGCTGCTGTTGCGCTGGAACAGCGCGGCCACAATGCCCAAAGCCAGGTGCAAGCCGGTACCCGAGTCACCGATTTGCGCGCCGGTCACCAGGGGCGGGCCGTCATCAAAACCGGTGGTCGAGGCTGCGCCGCCTGCGCACTGCGCCACGTTTTCATAGACCTTGCAGTCTTCGTACTTGCCCGGGCCGAAGCCTTTGACCGAGGCCACGATCATGCGCGGATTCAGTTCCTGGATACGCTCCCAGGTGAAGCCCATGCGGTCCAGCGCGCCGGGCGCAAAGTTCTCCACCAGCACATCGCAGGTCTTGATCAGGCGGTCCAGCACCTCTTTGCCCTTGGGGTCCTTGGTGTTCACCGTGATCGAGCGCTTGTTGTGGTTCAGCATGGTGAAGTACAGGCTGTCTACGCCGGGAATGTCACGCAGTTGGCCACGCGTGGCGTCGCCTTCACCGGCTTTTTCCACCTTGATCACGTCAGCGCCAAACCAGGCCAGCAGCTGCGTGCAGGTCGGCCCGGACTGGACGTGGGTGAAGTCAAGAATGCGAACGCCGTCTAATGCCTTGCTCATAAATCAGTTTTCC
>CANIRI010000101.1 GCA_947469815.1 Comamonadaceae bacterium
GGCGGTGTGGCATTTCACGGGGGACTGCTCGGCGTGATCCTGGCGATGGCCGGTTTTGCCCTCGCGCGCGGCCGCTCTTTTTGGGAAGTGGCTGACTTTGTTGCTCCGTGTGTGCCGACCGGGTTGGCCTGCGGCCGCTTGGGTAATTTCATCAATGGCGAGCTGTGGGGCCGCGTGGCGTCGGTCGATCTTCCCTGGGGCATGGTTTTTCCCGGTGCCGGGTACGCGCCGCGCCACCCTTCTCAGGTTTACCAGCTGCTGCTGGAGGGCTTATTGCTCTTTGTGCTGCTGTGGTGGTACGCGCGCAGCGGCCCGCTGCGTGCCCGGGTTTCTGCCGCATTCTTGGTGGGCTACGGGGTCTTACGCTTCGCGGTAGAGTTCTTCCGCGAACCCGATGCACATCTGGGTTTGCTGGACCTGGGCTTGAGCATGGGGCAGTGGCTGTGTGTGCCCATGGTGTTAGCGGGTGTGGTGTTGTGGTTGTGGGCCGGACGCGTCCGGCAAGCAGCCGCGTGAATGTCTGTGGAAGCAAAGCTGAATATGAACTTGTTTGTCGCGCTACGGGCTGCTTTTCCTGCCGATTTGGACGCGGTTGCGGTGCAAACCGAAGAGGGCCTGGCCTACACCTGGCGTGACCTGGAGCGGGCCACCGCCATGGTGGCGAACTTGCTCGATTCACTGGATTTGCCGCCCGACTCCCGCGTGGCCGTGCAGGTGGAAAAATCGGTGGAGGCCATGGTGGTGTACTTGGCGACTTTGCGCGCTGGGCTGGTTTACCTGCCTTTGAATACCGCTTACCAGAGTGCCGAACTCGATTACTTCATCGAGAACGCCGCCCCCGCCGTGGTGGTGTGCGCATCAGCGCGTTTCGGGGCGATCAGCAAGCAGGCTTTTGCGCGTGGCGTGCAATATGTTTTTACCCTCAATGAGGACCGCACCGGCAGTTTGTTAGAGCGCGCGGCCCAACACAGTGACCTGCACCAGCCCGCCACACGAACGCCCAAGGACCTCGCCGCCATTTTGTACACCAGTGGCACCACCGGCCGCAGCAAAGGCGCGATGCTCAGCCACGGTAATTTGCTCAGCAATGCGCAGGTACTCAAAGACTACTGGGGCTGGCAGCGCGGCGACGTGCTGATCCATGCCCTGCCCATCTTCCATGTGCATGGCCTGTTTGTCGCCATTCACGGGGCGCTGCTCAACGGCAGCAAGATGCTGTGGATGGACCGCTTCGAGCCGCGCCGGGCGATTGCCCTGATGGCCCAAGCCACCATTTTCATGGGTGTGCCCACTTTGTACACCCGCATGCTCAGCGAGCCCGCCTTGGACCGAAAGGCCGCTGCGGGCATGCGCCTGTTTATTGCCGGATCGGCACCCTTGTTGCTGGATACCTTTGAGGCCTGGCGCACACGAACCGGCCACACCATTTTGGAACGCTATGGCATGAGCGAGACGCTGATGCTGACCTCCAACCCCTATCTGCCAAACGGCATTGGCAAGCCCACCGCCCGCCGGGGTGGCACCGTGGGACTGCCCTTGCCGGGTTTGCGTTTGCGCGTTGGCGGTGCGGATGGCCAGGTCTTGCCCACCGGGGAGGTCGGCGGTATCGAGGTCAGCGGGCCCAGCGTTTTCTCGGGCTACTGGCGTATGCCGGAGAAGACCGCCGAAGAATTCACAGCAGACGGTTTTTTCAAAACGGGCGATGTGGGCTTGATCGATGCCCAGGGTTTTGTCAGCATCGTGGGGCGCAGCAAAGACTTGTACATCAGCGGTGGATACAACGTGTACCCCGCTGAAATCGAGGGCTTTATGAATGCACTGCCCGGCGTGTTGGAGACCGCCATCGTGGGTGTGCCGGATCCGGATTTTGGCGAGGTCGGCGTGGCCGTGGTGATTGCCAAGCCCGGCGTGTCACTGCAGGCTGCAGATTTGTTGGCCCAACTCAAGACGCAGGTCGCGCGGTTCAAAGTGCCCAAGCGCTGCTATGTGGTGGCGGAACTGCCCCGCAACGCCATGGGCAAAGTGCAGAAAAACCTGTTGCGCGCGCGCTATGCTTCCGCCAACGGCGATACCGTTTGACCACCGAAACCTGCTATGAAGCAAAACGTTCTGATCGTCGATGACACCGCGCTCAACCTGAGCCTGCTGGTCAAAATTGCCAACCAACTCGAGGGCTGCGAAGCCCGTGGTTTCACCGACCCGGTAGCGGCCTTGGAATGGGTGGCTAACAACCCGGTGGGTTTGATCGTGGTCGATTACATGATGCCCGAGCTCAATGGCCTGCAGTTCATCGCCCGTGTCCGCCGCCTGCCTGCTACGACCGACACGCCCATCGTGATGATCACCGCCAATGAGGACAAAGGCATTTGCTACGAGGCCTTGGAAACCGGCGCCAGCGACTTTTTGGCCAAGCCGCTGGACCCCTTGGAATTTTTGGCCCGCGCCAAGCACATGTTGGCGCTCAGCGCGGCGCAGCACGCCTTGGCCGATCGGGCGGCGTGGTTGGCCGCAGAGGTGGAGCGGGCCACAGCCGATATCCGCTCACGCGAACGCGAGACACTGATGTACCTGGCCAAGGTTGCCGAGTACCGCGACGGCACCACCTCCACGCATATTCAACGCATGGCCCGCTACGCCCAGTTGATTGCCAAGGGTCTGGGCCTGGACGCCGCGCAGCAGGAATTGCTGTTGGACGCCTCCCCCATGCATGACATCGGCAAAGTGGCCATTCCCGACCGCATCCTGCTCAAAGCCGGGCAGCTGGAGCCGGACGAGTTTGAGGTCATGAAAAGCCATCCCACTTATGGCTATGAACTGCTGCGCAACAGCCAGTCGCGCGTGCTCCAGGCGGGGGCCGAAATCGCCTACAGCCACCATGAAAAATTTGATGGTTCGGGCTACCCGCAAGGTCTCGTGGGCGAGGCGATTCCACTGAGTGGCCGCATCGTCGCGGTAGCCGACGTTTTCGACGCCCTGACCTCGGAGCGGCCCTACAAAAAAGCCTGGACCGTGGAGACGGCAGCTGACTATTTGCGCGCGGGTTCGGGGGCGCATTTTGACCCGCGCTGCGTCGACGCCTTGCTAAGCCAGTGGCCGGACGTGTTGCGGGTCAAGGAGCAATTCGGCGACCATGGCTGATCTGCGGCCATTGCCGCTGCGCGTGGCTCTGTGGCTCCTGCTCGTGTGCTGTAGCGGCCTGGGGTGGGCCGCTTCGCAATGGCCCGAATTGCATATGCGCAAACCGCCCCCGCGTGGCAATGAGCAAATGTGCGCGGATTGGGCCTACCGGGTCCCCCTCGTCACTCCATCGCGTTGCATGCGCGCCGGCCTGCAGCCGGCGACCCAGCGCACGGTGCAGGGGCGCAGGATATTTGTCCGCGATATGCCCAACCCGAATGCCAGCATCCGGGTGCTGGTGGTGGGGGGTATGCACGGCGACGAGTTGTCTTCCACCGCATTGGCGCTGCAGTGGATCGAGCAGGCGCAGAGCACAGGCTCCAACGTGCAGTGGCGCTTCATTCCTATGCTCAACCCGGACGGCATATTCGCCAAACCATCGCGCCGAACCAACGCCCACGGGGTGGATCTGAACCGCAATTTCCCCACCCCGAACTGGAAAACGGAGGCCGCTTTTTACTGGGAGCAGCGCACCCGGCGCGATCCCCGCCGCTGGCCCGGGCCGCATCCCCTGTCGGAGCCCGAATCGCGTTACCTCGATGCGCAGATGCGCGAATTCAAACCCCAGCTCATTGTCAGCATCCACGCGCCTTACGGCTTGCTCGACTACGACGGCCCCAGCACGCCGCCGCCCAAGCTCGGGCGTCTGTACCTCGATCAAGTGGGGATTTTTCCGGGCAGTTTGGGCAACTACGGCGGCATCCAGCAGGGCATGCCCGTGGTCACCATCGAGTTACCTAACGCCTTGCAGGCCCCTGGCGAGGCCGAAACCCGCCAGATGTGGATCGATTTATTGCGCTGGATTGCCGAACACATCAAGGCGTGATGTTTTTAAGGGCGTAAGCTCTGATCCATGGCTGTATCGGATTCTGATCTCGCACTTTTGGATGACCCCGCCGAGTGGGGCGCATTCAGCGTGGCCATCACACCGGCCACTGTGCAGGCCCCTGCGGTGTGGGAGTCCAGCGTGGTGATCGAGGGCATGCACTGCGCCAACTGCGCCGGTTCGGTCGAGGCAGCCGTCTTGCGCACCCCTGGCGTTTTGTCGGCGCAGGTCAGCGCGGCCAGCCACCGCGCTGCCGTGCGCTGGCAGCAGGGTGTGGCCGCCCCATCGGCCTGGATGGCCCATATCCAGCAGGCTGGTTATGGCGTGTTGCCCGCGCTCGATGTGCATGCAGTGGCGGCGCGCAAGCGGGAAAAGCGCCTCGCGCTGTGGCGCTGGGCGGTGGCCGGTTTGTGCAGCATGCAGGTCATGATGTTCGCCTACCCCGCCTATTTTTCGACGGCGGGTGACGTCACGCCTGAAATGGACCAACTCCTGCGCTGGGCGTCCTGGGTGCTCACCCTGCCGGTTCTGGTGTTCTCGTGCAGCCCGTACTTTGAGAGTGCCTGGCGCGATGTGCGGGCGCGGCGCATTGGTATGGACGTGCCGGTGGCCATCGGCATTGCCCTCACCTTTGTCACCAGCAGCTGGGGCACTTTTGACCGCGACAGCCTGTTTGGTGCCACCGTGTATTTCGACTCGCTCACCATGTTTGTGTTTTTTCTGCTAAGCGGCCGCGCCTTGGAGCTGCGCTTGCGCGACCGCACCGCAGGTGCCTTGGAGGCGCTGATCAACCGCATGCCGCAAAGCGTGGAACGCTGTCTGGCTGACGATACAAGCGAGCGCATTGCTGCGCGCTGGCTGGCGGTGGGCGACCGCATGCGGGTCAGCGCCGGCGAGGTGTTTGCGGCAGACGGCGTGATCGAGTCCGGCAGCACCGAGGTCGACGAAGCTTTGCTCAGTGGCGAATCCCGTCCCTTGCTGCGCAGCGCGGGCGACGCGGTGCTGGCGGGCAGCAACAACCTCAGCGGCACCGTGGTCTGCCGCGTCACGCAAGTGGGTGGCAGCACCCGCTACGCCGAAATCGCCGCGCTGATGGTGGCGGCGTCCACCACCAAGCCCGATATCGCCGCGCTGGCGGACCGCATCGCCCGCCCGTTTCTCATCATTGTTTTGTTGTTGGCAGCGGGGGCAGGGGCCTGGTGGTGGATGGTGGATCCGCAGCGCGGCGTGATGACGGCGGTGGCGATTCTGGTGGTCACCTGCCCCTGCGCGCTCTCCTTGGCCACGCCCACCGCCATGCTGGCCGCAGCCGGGGCGCTGGCGCGCGCAGGCGTCCTGGTGCGCAAGCTCGGGGCTATTGAAGTCCTGGCGCGGGTGGACACCTTTGTTTTTGACAAAACGGGTACCTTGACCGGCGACAGCCTGGCCCTGGTCGCCACCGAATCCCGCGAGGGGCTGGACGCGCAGGCGGCGTTGGCAATAGCGTGTGCGCTGGCGCAGCATTCGCTGCACCCGGCATCCCGCTCGCTGGTGCGCGCGCTGGCACCGGACCCGCAATCGCCCCTGCTGCGCTGCACGATGGTCAAAGAGACGGCGGGCCAGGGTGTGCAGGGCGTTTTGTGGGAACGCGCCAGCGGTCAGTCGCCGCGCAACCTGGGTCCGCTGCGCCTGGGTTCAGCGGTCTGGTGCGGCGTGGATGCAGCGCAAGCCGACCACAGCGATGCCGCCGGTGTGCGGGTTTATGTCAGCGACGCGCAGGGTTGGCTGGCGACATTTGTGCTGGGCGAAGCCTTGCGACCGGGTGCCGCCGCCGTGGTGGCGGCATTGCAGGCGCAGGGCGCGCAGGTTCAACTTTTGTCGGGCGACCGCGCAGCCTCGGTGGTGGCGATTGCGCAAACCGTGGGCATAGCCACGGCGAGGGGCGACTGCAGTCCTGCCGACAAGCTGGCGACCTTGCAGGCGCTGCAAGCGCAGGGTCGTGTGGTGGCCATGGTGGGCGACGGATTGAACGACACGCCGGCGCTGGCTGCGGCGGCTGTCTCTTTTGCCTTCTCGGCCACGGTGGCGGTATCCCAGGTCCACGCGGATTTTGTGGTGCTGGGGCAAAGCCTGGACGCGGTGCTGCGCACCCGGCAACTGGCGCAGCGCACCATGGCCATCGTGCGGCAAAACCTGTGGTGGGCGTTGGTCTACAACGCAGCCTGCGTGCCCGCTGCCGTCATGGGTCATGTCTCGCCCTGGTTGGCCGGTCTGGGCATGGCCTTGAGTTCGTTGTTTGTGGTGCTCAATGCCTTGCGCTTGGCGCGCCAGGTGCAGGTGCCCGCCTGACGCGCGGGCGTTTTGCACGATTCCCTGTACGCTCTTTGCTATGTCTGTTGCACCCTTATCTGAACCCTTGGGCGGTGTCGCCGCCAGCCTGCACGCGGCGGGTGCGGCCGCGGCGTATTGGCATCCCGTCATAGACAGTGCGGCACTGCGCGACAAACCGCAGGCAGTCCAGTTGATGGACCACGCCGTGGTGCTGTGGCGCGACGCGCAGGGCCAGGCCCATGCCTGGGCCGACCGCTGTCCGCACCGGGGGGCGCGCCTCTCGCTGGGGCGGGTCTGCGAGGGGCAACTCGAGTGCGCGTACCACGGCTGGCGCTTTGCGGAAACGGGGCGCTGTGTGCATGTGCCAGCCTTGCCGGAATTTGTCCCACCTGCCGGCCACAGTGCGCAGATTTTTGCGGCGCAAGAGGCCTACGGCTTGGTCTGGGTTCGTTTGGTTAACGGCGCGCACAGCTTGCCGCTGTTTTCCGCCGAGAGCGATGCCGGTTTGCGCAAAGTCAACTGCGGCCCGTATGACGTGGCGACCAGCGCGCCGCGCATTGTGGAGAATTTTTTGGACATGGCGCACTTTGCTTTTGTGCACGCGGGCTGGCTGGGTGAACGTGGCCGCAGCGCGGTTGCCGATTACACGGTGCAAGCCACCGCCACCGGCCTGCTGGCCACCAACTGCTGGGCCTGGCAGCCACAGTCCCATGTGCATTCCACGCAGGGCGCGATGGTGGAGTACCGTTACGAAGTGACCGCGCCCTATGCCGCCGTGCTGACCAAAGTACCGCAGCCGGACACCACAGCCACGGCTGCCTGGCGTGAATCGATCGCGCTCTTTATCTGCCCTTTGACGGCGCAGACCAGCCGGGTCTGGTTCCGCCTGGCCGTGGCCGACTTTGATTCCCCCGACACTACGCTGCAGGCTTTTCAGCACACCATCTTCACGCAGGATCAGCCGGTGCTGGAGTCGCAAAGCCCGTCTTGTTTGCCGCTGGACCCGCGTGCCGAAGCGCACACGGCGGCGGACAAGGCATCTGCCGCGTACCGGCGGTTTTTGCAGGGCGCTGCAATCAGCTTCGGAACCTGTTGACGCTGCGCGGGCAGTGCCCGTCTCACGCCAATTCCGGGTAACCCAAGGCCTGCGCTTGCAGGCGCATGTCGATACAGACTTGGTAGGTGTCAAGCGCTAAGGTCTGGAAACCGACGATGCCCAGCGCCGCCAGTGCCTCCGCGGCTGCCGGGTCGCGCACCAGGGTCGCCAGCGCCTCCCGTAAGGCCCGCAAGTCGGCGGCGCTGGTGGACTGTCCGGTGATCAGCGGCAAGCCCGGATAGGCCGAGGTTTGGCCTATGGTGCACAGGCCAGCCAGCGCCTGCGGCATGTTGCGCCGCAGCCCGTCCAATGTGACGCAGTCGATGGCCGCGATATCGGCGCTGCCCTGTTGCACCGCCGCCATGGA